>CAXUIR010000097.1:0-7893 GCA_964251005.1 uncultured Acetobacteraceae bacterium
GACGGCAAGTCCACCCTGATCGGCCGCCTGCTCTACGACAGCAAGATGATCTTCGAGGACCAGCTCGCCGCGCTCGAAGCCGACTCGAAGAAGATGGGCACCCAGGGCCAGAACATCGACTTCGCCCTGCTGGTTGACGGCCTGGCCGCAGAGCGCGAACAGGGTATCACCATCGACGTCGCCTACCGCTTCTTCTCGACGGACAAACGCAAGTTCATCGTCGCCGACACGCCCGGCCACGAGCAGTACACCCGCAACATGGTCACCGGCGCGTCCACCGCCGACCTCGCCATCATCCTGATCGACGCACGGCGCGGCGTGCTGACGCAGACACGCAGGCACTCTTACCTCGTGTCGCTGATCGGCATCAAACAGGTCATCCTGGCGATCAACAAGATGGACCTGGTGAATTACTCCCGCGAGGTGTTCGACCGAATCTTAGGCGACTACACCGCCTTCGCCGCACAGCTCGACATCGACAAGATCGTCCCGATCCCGATCTCGGCGCTGACCGGCGACAACATCACAGAACCCAGCGGCAACACGCCCTGGTATCACGGCCCAACGCTGATGTGCCATTTGGAAAACGTCGAGGTCGCAGCGCAGTCACGCACCACGCCGTTCCGCATGCCGGTGCAGTGGGTGAACCGCCCGAACCTCGATTTCCGCGGCTTCTCCGGCCTCGTCGCGTCCGGCACCGTGCATCCTGGCGACCTGGTGAAGATCATGCCTTCCGCGCGGCAAAGCCGTGTCGCCCGCGTGCTGATCGACGGCGAGTTGCCCTACGCCCCCGCGGGACAATCCGTCACCGTCACGCTGGAAGACGAGGTGGACTGCTCGCGCGGCGACGTGATCTGCGGCGCGGAGTCGCCCGCCGAAGTCTCCGACCAGTTCGAAACCACGCTGGTGTGGATGTCCGAGCAGCCGATGCTGCCGGGCCGCAGCTACGTCATGAAGATCGGCACCAAGACCGTCACCGGGTCGGTGACCACGCTGAAGCACAAGGTGAACGTCAACACGCTCGAGCAGATGGCCGCACGCCAACTCGAACTCAACGAGATCGGGCTGTGCAACATCAGCCTGGACCAGCCCGTCGCCTTTGACCCCTACACAGAAAACCGCGACACCGGCGGCTTCATCCTCATCGACCGCATCAGCCACGAGACGATGGCCGCCGGCCTCATCCACTTCGCGCTTCGCCGCGCGCAGAACATCCACTGGCAGGCCGTCGACCTCAGCCGTGCCGCGCGCGCCGCACAGAAAGGCCCGCGCCCCGGCGTGCTGTGGGTGACCCGCCGGGCCGGCGCCCGCAAGTCCACCATCGCCAACCTGGTGGAAAAGCGCCTGTTCGCGCTCGGCCGCCACACGGCGCTGCTGGACGGCGACAACGTCCGCCACGGCCTCAACCGCGACTTGGGCTTCACCGACACCGACCGGGTGGAGAACATCCGCCGCGTCGGCGAGGTAGCGCGCCTGATGGCAGATTCCGGTTTGATCGTTCTGGTGTCGTTCATCTCGCCGTTCCGCTCGGAACGCCAGATGGCACGCGACCTGCTCCCGCCAGGCGAGTTCCTCGAAGTGTTCATCGACACGCCGCTGGACGACGCCGAGAGGCGCGACGTGAAGGGTCTCTACAAGAAGGCCCGCCGCGGCGAGATCAAGCACTTCACCGGCATCTCCAGCCCTTACGAGGAGCCGGAAGACGCAGAGCTGCGCATCGACACCACGAAACTGTCCGCCGAACAGGCCGCCGAGCTCATCGTGGCGCAACTCGAAGACCGCGGCCTGTTGCGGGGCCTGGACTCGTGAGCGGCGTCCTCGACCACGCTGCCCTGCTCGCCGCCATCCGCCCGGTCGCCGAGGAGGCGGGCCGCGCCACCATGCGCTTCTACGGCCTGACCGAGTGGGTGGCAAAGGCCGACGGCAGCCCCGTCACCGCCGCCGACCAGGCGGCCGAGGACGTCATCCTGCCGGCACTGCGCGACCTCACTCCGGACATCCCGGTCGTCTCCGAGGAGGAGGCCGCCAAGGGCCTCTCCCCCGACGTGACCGGCACCCGGTTCTGGCTGGTCGATCCGCTCGACGGCACGCGCGAGTTCCTCAGCGGCAACGGCGAGTTCACCGTCAACATCGCGCTGATCGAGCACGGCGCGCCGGCGCTGGGCGTGGTCGTGGTGCCAGCGCGCGGCGAGACCTATGCGGGCGCCGCACCAGGCACCGCGACGCTGTCGGACACCCACGGCGAACGCCCGATCAGCGCGCGTTGTGCCCCGGACTCCGGCCTGACGGTCGTGGGCTCCCGCAGCCACGGCGACGCGGCCGCGATGGAGGCTTTCCTGCAGGGCCGCCGGGTCGCGAGCTTCCTGGCGGCGGGAAGCTCGCTCAAGCTGTGCCTGATCGCGCGCGGCGAGGCGGATCTCTATCCCCGCCTGGGCACCACCATGGAGTGGGACATCGCCGCCGGCCACGCCGTGCTGCGCGCGGCGGGGGGGCGGGTGACGCTGCTCGACGGGGGGGCGTTCAGTTACGGGAAGCTGTATTACAAGAATCCGCATTTTGTGGCGGAAGGCAAGCAAGCGGTTCTTTTTTGAAAAAAAGAACCAAAAAACTTTTGGTCCCTGGGTACTCGATTCCGGTGAGTCCGCGACAGCGCTGACAAAAGTCTTTTTGCTTCTTTTTCTTCAGAAAAAGAAGGCCTTCCTAGCGTTCCCGCGGAGAGAACCGCACCACCACAGCCTCAGCGCCGGCAAAAGCGGCCACGGCCGTTGCACCCGGCGGGCGCGCAGCCCGCCCGCCCATACGGCACCGGTGTTGGCCAGCCAGACCACCAGGCGGACCATCTCGCCGGCCGGGCTGCCGGTGGCCGTCTTCGTGGCGGCGCCGGGGATGGGCTGGGTGACGGCGACGCCGGCGAAGTCCACCTCGCGCCACTCGGGGATAGCGGCGCCGGTGACGTAGGCGCCGGTCTGGATGAAGTCCGCCAGCAAGGCGAGCGGGTTGGCGGCGTCCGGCTCGGACAGGCGGGACTGCAGGATCTCGATGCCGGGATGGCAGGTGGTCAGCGCGGCGAGCACCTCGTCGCGCGTGTAGGGCGTGGCCCGTGGCGGCAGGTCGGCCGCCAGGCGAAAGCAGATCTCGGATTCGACCTCGCGCTGCGGCAGAGCGGCGGCGGCGAAGCTGTGCGGGGCGTCGAACAGGCCGGCGGCGGGCATCGGCGCGCAGACGATCGGCGCGTCCGGGGCAACCGCGCCTACCTTCCAGCCGCCGATCTCGCCCAGTTCGGCCATCACCAGCGCCTGCACGCGGTAGGCCTGCGCCTCGTCGGCGGGCACGGTGCCGGCCGGGGCAGGCGTACCGACGCGGGCGGCCAACAAGGCGCGGGCGATCTCGTCGTCGGTCATGGCAGTCCACCTTCGGTTGCGTTTGCCGTCCCTATGCCTGACAACGCGGCCCTATGCAGGTTTTCACGGACTGGACCGCAGTACCCGCAGACGCGCGCGGGGCGACCGTGGCCCTGGGGAATTTCGACGGCGTGCACCTCGGCCATGCGCACCTGATCCGCGCCGCCCACGGCGCCCGCCCGGACCTCACCCTGGCCGTGCTTACCTTCGAGCCGCACCCGCGCGAACTGTTCCGCCCGGACGACCCGCCGTTCCGCCTGTCCCTCTCCGCTGAGCGCACTGCCGCCCTGGCCCCACTGGGCGTGCGCACGGTCTACGAGCTGGGCTTCACTACCGGCTTCTCCCAGCTCTCCGCCGAGCAGTTCATTGCCGACGTGCTGCTGGGCGGGCTGGGTGCCGCGCATGTGTGCTGCGGGCCGGACTTCGCCTTCGGCCACCGGCGCGGCGGCGGCATCACCCTGCTGGCGGCACGCGCCGAGGAGCTGGGCATGGGCCTGACCGTGGTGCCGCCGCTGGCCGACGCCGAGGGCCCGGTCAGCTCCACCCGCATCCGCCGCGCGTTGCAGGACGGCTACCCGGAGCGCGCCACCGCCGAGCTGGGCCGTCCGTGGGCGATCCGCGGCGTGGTGGCGCACGGCGACAAGCGCGGCCGCACGATTGGCTTTCCCACCGCCAACATCGCCCTCGGGCGGCATCTGGAGCCGGCACGCGGGGTCTATGCGGTGGTCGTGCGCCTGCCGGATGGGACCGCCTGCCGCGGCGGGGCCCACATCGGCCGGCGCCCGACGGGGCCGGCCGGCGGGGAGCGCCGGCTGGAGGTGCATTTGTTCGACTTTGACGGCGATTTGTATGAGCGTGAGATCTCCGTGGCGCTGCATGGCTTCCTGCGCGCGGAGCAGAAATTTCCCAGCTTCGACGCGCTGCGGGCGCAGATTGCGACGGATGCGGAGGCTGCGCGGACAATGCTCGATCGGGCGTTGGTGTGACGGTAAAGAAAGAAAGGCCTTCTTTTTTGAGAAAAAGAAGCAAAAAACTTTTGTCCCGGCTGTCGCGGACGCGTGAGACACCGCGTTTCAACCTGGTGCACCAACAGGCGCAAAAGTTTTTTGTTTCTTTTTTTCAAAAAAGAACTTCCTTGCTTTCTTGCTTGTGCGAGACGTTATCATGACCGACCGCGACTACCGCGACACCGTCTTCCTTCCCGCAACCTCGTTCCCGATGCGCGGCGACCTGCCTCGCCGCGAGCCGGCGATGCTGAAGCATTGGGAGGACACCGGGCTCTACGCGAAACTGCGCGCGCAGGGCGCCACGCGTGTCGACAAGTTCGTACTGCATGACGGCCCGCCTTATGCCAACGGCAACATCCACATCGGCCACGCGCTCGACAAGATCCTCAAGGACGTGATCAACCGCGCGCACCAGATGTCCGGCCAAGACGCGTACTACGTGCCGGGATGGGACTGCCACGGCCTGCCGATCGAGTGGCAGATCGAGGAGAAATATCGCAAATCCGGCCGCGACAAGGACCAGGTGCCAGTGCTGCAGTTCCGCGCCGAGTGCCGCGAGCACGCGGCCAAGTGGATCGGCGTGCAGGCGGCGGAGTTCAAGCGGCTCGGCGTTGCCGGCGACTGGGACAACCGTTACGCGACGATGGACTTCTCCGCAGAGGCGGCGATTGCCGGCGAAATACACCGGTTCGCTGCGAACGGCGCGCTGTACCGCGGCCTGCGCCCGGTGATGTGGAGCGTGGTGGAGAAGACCGCGCTGGCCGAGGCGGAGGTGGAGTACGCCGACCACACCAGCACGACGATCTGGGTGCGCTTTCCGGTGGTAACGGTGCGCAACGCCAACCCGGATCAGCCGCACCCGGCCGATCGGCTGTTGTCTGATGGTGCGTCGCCGGTAAGCGTCGTCATCTGGACGACGACGCCGTGGACCATGCCCGGCAACCGGGCGATCGCCTTCGGGCCTGAGATCGACTACGCGGACATCGCCGTCGATGCGGTCGCTGACGACAGCCTCTGCGTCGTGGGCGAGCGGCTCCTGGTAGCGGTGGCACTGCTGGAACGGTTCGCCGCCGACGTCGGCATCGCACAGCATCACGTGCTGCACGTCTTTCAAGGCAGCGAACTCAGCGGCGTGGTCTGCGCGCATCCGCTGCGCCACGGCGAGGACTACGCCTACGACGTGCCGTTGCTGGCCGGCGACTTCGTCACCACCGACCAGGGCACCGGCTTCGTGCACATGGCGCCCGGCCACGGCGAGGACGACTTCATCCTGTGCCGCGAATACGGCATCGCGGTTCCCGAAACGGTGGCCGACGACGGCACGTATTTCCCCTGGATCCCGATGTTCGCCGGCGTGCACGTGTTCAAGGCGGCCCGGCCGGTGTGCGAGGCGTTGATCGCCCAAGGCGGGCTGGTGAAGCAGGGCACGCTGGTGCATTCGTACCCGCATTCCTGGCGGTCCAAGGCGCCGCTGATCTTCCGCGCCACGCCGCAATGGTTCATCCGCATGGACGGGCCCGATGCGATCCGCGCGCGTGCGCTGGAGGCCATCGGGCAGACGCGCTTCGTGCCGGAAGGCGGCCGCACGCGGCTGTCCAGCATGGTGGCAGGCCGGCCGGATTGGTGCGTCAGCCGGCAGCGCGCCTGGGGCGTGCCGATCGCCGTGTTCGTGGAGCGCCGCAGCGGCGAGCTGCTGCGCGATCCGGCGGTGATGCAGCGTGTACGACAGGCTTTCACCGAAGAAGGTGCGGATGCTTGGTACGCGTCGCCGCCGGCGCGCTTTCTCGGCAACGAATACGACGCCGACGACTACGAGCAGGTGCGCGACATCGTCGACGTGTGGTTCGAGTCCGGCTGCACCAACGTGTTCACCCTGCTGGACCGCGGGCTGCCCTGGCCGGCGGATCTGTATTCCGAAGGGTCGGACCAGCATCGCGGCTGGTTCCAGTCCTCGCTGCTGGTGGGCATCGGCAGCCGTGGTGCCGCACCGTTCCGCGCGCTGCTGACGCACGGCTTCACGCTGGACGAGCAGGGCCGCAAGCAGAGCAAGTCGCTGGGCAACGTGACCGCGCCGCAGACGGTGATGGACGAGTATGGCGCCGACATCCTGCGCCTGTGGGTGATGAACGCCGACGCGACCGAAGACCAGCGCATCGGCAAGGAGATTTTGAAACAGACGGCCGAGTTGTATCGCCGCTTGCGCAACACGCTGCGCTGGCTGCTGGGCTCGCTGGCCGGCTTCACCGAGGCCGAGCGGGTGGACACCGCCGACATGCCGGAGCTGGAGCGCTACGTGCTGCATCGGCTGGCCGAGCTGGACGCACGGCTGCGTCACGCGGTCGACAACCACGAATGGACCGGTTTCTACCCCGAGCTGCACAGCTTCTGCAGCGCCGACCTCAGCGCGTTCTACTTCGACATTCGCAAGGACGCGATTTACTGCGACCACCCGGGGAGCCTGCGCCGCCGCGCGGCGCGCACGGTGCTGGACCATCTGCACCGTTGCCTGTGCACCTGGCTGGCGCCGGTGCTGTGCTTCACCGCCGAGGAAGCCTGGGCCGCGCGGTTCGGCGAAGGCGACAGCGTGCACCTGCAGACTTTCCCGAACATCCCAGCCGAGTGGCGCAATACGTCGCTTCTATTGCGATGGAAAGAGATACGCGATCGCCGGAGCTTCATTACACGATACGCTGAGTTAGCTCGCACCAGGGATGGTATAGGTTCCTCTCTGGCGATGAGAGCCTCCTTGTCGGTGACGCCTGCAGACCCGCAGCTCACACCGGATGAATGGGCCGAGTTGGCAATCGTTTCTGTGGTGGAGGTCGAAGAGCGACCCGCCCAGCTTTTCGGCGTAAGTGTCGATCGTGCGCCTGGCCAGAAATGTGCGCGCTGTTGGCGGGTACTTCACGAGGTAGGCAGCGTCGCCGCTCACCCAACGCTTTGTTTGCGCTGCACGGATGTCGTCGAAACGGTGCCCACGCGAGCCGGCGCTACGCCATGAGTCGGTGCACCAACCCTGTCCGACGCGCGATCGCTACACCGCTCGTGTTGGTTGCCGCTCCGGCCACAAGCGAGAGATGTTTTTCCGCCTTGACCATGGACGTTGAGATGAACGGCGCCTCCGGCTGGTTTCAAGCCGACGTCCGTCAATTCAGGGGAGCCACGGTGTTACAATCCTGCCTTGAAGTCGAGTCGGGCACCGCCCCATGACCCAGCGCGCCCGCACCCTGCTCGGCGTGCTCATCGCCGCCCTCGTGCTCGCCGCCGACCAGGCCAGCAAGTGGGCCATCCTGCACGTGCTCGACCTGCCCGCCCGCGGCGACGTGCCTGTCGCTCCGCCAGCGCTCGACTTCGCCATGGTTTGGAACCACGGCGTCACCTTCGGCCTGCTGCAGGCCGGCAGCTTCCGCGGCCAACTGGTCCTGGCTGGCGTCGCCATCGCCGTGGTGGCCGGCCTGCTGTGGTGGCTGCGCGCTGCCGACACC
>CAXUIR010000098.1:0-6957 GCA_964251005.1 uncultured Acetobacteraceae bacterium
CGCGCTCGAGCACAAGCATACCCTCACCATCGGCCGCAGCCACGGCATCCACGCCGAGCCCACCACCTTCGGCATCAAGCTCGCCGGCCACTACGCGGAGTTCGCCCGCAACCGCATGCGCCTCCTCGCCGCCCGGGCAGAAATCGCCACCTGCGCCATCAGCGGCGCGGTCGGCACCTTTGCCCACACCGACCCGCGCGTGGAAGCGCACGTCGCCCGCGCGCTCGGCCTGGTGCCGGAACCGGTCTCCACCCAGGTGATCCCGCGCGACCGCCACGCCGCGTTCTTCTGCACCCTGGCGGTGGTCGCCAGCGGCATCGAGCGCCTGGCCACCGAGATACGCCACCTGCAGCGCTCCGAAGTGCGCGAGGCGGAGGAGTTCTTCCATCCCGGGCAGAAAGGCAGCTCCGCGATGC
Organism: uncultured Acetobacteraceae bacterium; assembly: GCA_964251005.1. Lineage (GTDB taxonomy): Bacteria > Pseudomonadota > Alphaproteobacteria > Acetobacterales > Acetobacteraceae > BOG-908. Next base: position 417 of record CAXUIR010000098.1, read on the forward strand.
CGCACAAGCGCAACCCGGTGCTCAGCGAGAACCTCACCGGCCTCGCCCGACTTGTGCGCGCCGCCGCCCTCCCCGCGCTGGAGAACGTCGCCCTCTGGCACGAGCGCGACATCAGCCACTCGAGCGTGGAACGCGCCATTGGGCCGGACGCCACCATCACCCTGGACTTCGCGCTCGCGCGCCTCACCGGCATGATCGACCATCTGCTGGTCTACCCGGACCGCATGCTGGCCAATTTGGAGTCGCTCGGCGGCGTGGTGCACAGCGGCGAGGTGCTCCTCGCCCTCGCACGCGCCGGCATCTCGCGTGAGGACGCCTACCGTATCGTCCAACGCAACGCGATGGCCACCTGGACCACGCTCGGCCAGCCCGGCAACCGCAGCTTCGCCGAGAACCTGGCCGCCGACCCGGAGGTGGCCGGGCAGGTAGACGCCGACGTGCTGGCCGCGTCGATGGATCCGCATCTGCACCTGCGCGAGGTCGACCACATCTTCACCAGCGTGTTTGGGCAGACGGAGTAGGCTCAGCAGGCAGACGCGAGACCCGTGCGGGCGCGGCCCAGCGGGTCCGGCCGGTAGCGTGCTCGGCAGCCATGCCGCCGCCGGCAGGGTCACCCGCAAACGCCGCCGGCAACGACGCGTTGTGCTGCGGACAAACCTCTGGACCATACAGCATGAGCAAGACCTCGGACGTCACCTGGTACGTCGTCGCCGACGGCGGCAAGGCACGCATCCTGACCCGCGGCGACGACGGCATGAAGACAGTCTCGTCGTTCGACAGCAGCGGTCACGGCAACACGACAGAGGACGACGCCGCAGAGATCAGCCAGATCAAGGCGCCGAAAGCCAACCCAAACGAGCAGGTCAAGGCGCTGTTCGCCCGGCAGGTGGCCGAACACCTGAACCAGGCCGCAAACGCCAACAAGGTAGACCACATCATCCTGGCCGCCCCGGGCCACGTCTTGCACGACATCAGGGAAGCGCTGAACAAGACGGCCACCCACGCGCTTGGGCACAGCCTTAGCAAGGACCTCACCAACGTGGCCGACAACGAACTGGCCAAGCATTTTTCCTGACGTTGCGGGCGGCCGGGATTTCCAAGGCAGAAAGCAAGCGGTTCTTTTTTGAAAAAAAGAACCAAAAAACTTTTATCTTCGTTGGGCTGGTCGGGTTGAAGCGTGTCGTTCAACCGTCGCGACAGCCGCAGCAAAAGCTTTTTGCTTCTTTTTCTCGAAAGAGAAGGCCTTGCTTCCTGCCTCACCCCAACCGGCCAAGGCATGGCACAGCCCACCTTTGCTGCTATAGGCGCGGGCAGACGGAGGACCACGGCGATGGCCAGGCGGCGGCAGCTCTACGAGGGCAAGGCGAAGATCCTGTTCGAAGGACCCGAGCCCGGCACCCTCGTGCAATACTTCAAGGACGACGCCACCGCCGGCAACGGCACCAAGAAGGGCATCATCACCGGCAAGGGCGTGCTCAACAACCGAATTAGCGAGTACCTGATGCTGCGCCTGGCCGAGGTCGGCATCCCCAACCACTTCGTCCGCCGCCTGAACATGCGCGAGCAGCTCATCCGCGAGGTCGAGATCATTCCGCTTGAGGTGGTGGTCCGCAACGTCGCCGCCGGCTCCATCTGCACCCGCCTCGGCATCCCAGAAGGCACCCGCCTGCCCCGCAGCATCATCGAGTACTACTACAAAAACGACGCGCTGGGCGACCCGATCGTGGCCGAGGAGCACATCACCGCCTTCGGCTGGGCCAACACGATGGACATGGACGACATCGTAGCGATGACGCTGCGCACCAACGACTTCCTCACCGGCCTGTTTCTTGGCGTCGGCATCACCCTCGTGGACTTCAAGCTGGAGTTCGGCCGCCTGTGGGAAGGCGAGGACATGCGCGTGGTCCTCGCCGACGAGATCAGCCCGGACAACTGCCGCCTGTGGGACAGCAAGACCAACGAGAAGATGGACAAGGACCGCTTCCGCCGAGACCTCGGCAAGGTGGAGGAAGCCTACCAGGAAGTGGCCAAGCGCCTGGGCATCCTGCCGGAAGCCGGCATGCGCGACATGAAGGGGCCGGAGCTGATGCAGTGAGCCCTGACCCGGGCCACACCGGCCAGGCACCGATCCCGGCGATGCCGGCACACCTGACGGGACCGGCCGCGCTTAGCATTCAAGAGATGTCCGGCATCCGCAAGGCGCTCATCCTGTGAAGGCCGTCGTCACCGTCATGCTGAAGGACGGCGTGCTGGACCCGCAGGGCCGCGCCATCGGCCACGCTCTGGGCAACCTCGGTTTTGCCGGCGTGGGCGAAGTCCGCGCCGGCAAGGTGATCGAGCTGGACCTGGCCGAGACCGATCCCGCCGCCGCCCGCATCCAGGCCGAGCAGATGGCCCGCCGCCTGCTCGCCAACACCGTTATCGAGCGTTTCTCCGTAGAGGTGACACCATGAAGCTTTCAACCGCCATCCTCGCCGTGTTGGTCGTCTCCGGCGCCGCCCACGCCCAGCGCGAATCCAAGGTGACTGGAACCAAGCTCCTCAGCCTGTGCACCGCGTCCGCCGCCGCCAACTGCGACGCCTACCTCTCCGGCGTGGCCGACGCTATCGCCGCTGAAGGCCCCGCCCACGCGCCGGCCTGCATCCCGGACGCCGTCACCGGCAAGCAGCTCCGCGAGGTGGTGGTGAAGTACATCCACGACCACCCGCAGGAGCAGGAGCTGAAGGCCGGCACCATCGCCATGCACGCCTATGCCGGGGCGTTCGCCTGCCACAAGTGACCCGGCGCATCAGCTCCGGCTCCACCTTCGAGCGCGACATGGCCTACAGCCGCGCCGTGCTCGACGGCGAATGGGTCTTCGTCAGCGGCACCACCGGCTTCGACTACGCCACCATGACCATCGCCGACGACGCGCCCGCTCAGGCAAGCCAGGCGCTGGCCAACATCGCTGCCGCGCTGGCCGAAGCCGGCGCCACCCTCGCCGACGTGGTACGCGTCCGCTACGTTCTGCCGGACCGCGCGGACTTCCAGCCGGGCTGGCCGGTGCGGCGGGCAGCGTTTGCGGCGGCCCCGCCGGCGGCCACCATGATCGTCGCTGGGCTGGCGGACCCGCGGATGCGCATCGAGATCGAGGTCACTGCGCGGCGTAGGCCGGCATGAGCAGCAAGGCCTTCTTTTTCGAGAAAAAGAAGCAAAAAGCTTTTGCGTCCGCTGTCGCGGTTCTCTCCGGCGAGCGCGCGACAGCGGAGGCGAAAGTTTTTTGCTTCTTTTTTTCAAAAAAGAAGGCCTTGCTTGCTTCCTACCTGCTCCGCGCCAACAACTTCTGCAGATACCCGACAATCTCGTTTGGCTGCACCACCGCCCCCCGCACGATCTGGTCGAAGTGCCGCGTCAGCGCGCGGATGTGGTCCGTCGAGTGGAACACCAGGTACGTCTGCCCAAGATAGATCGCCGCCCGCATCGGTCCGAACACCGTCAGCGGGATCGAGAACAGCATTTTGCGATTGTAAAGGAACAGCCGGAAGCGCGGGTAAAGCTCGTCGCATAGCGCGGCCATGTGTTCGAGCTGGGCACGGCGCGCGGCCAGCGGCAGGGTGCGCCAGACGTCCTCGCCCCACGCCAGCGCCTCCAGCGTCTGCACCGCCGTGCAGCACTCGAACTCGGTTTCCGGCTGCCGCAGGTAGTCCAGGCGGGACTGGGTGATCTCGATCCGGCGGCGCGGGCCGAGGGCGACGTAGTGGCCGTATTCGTCCTCGATGGCGGTGTCGGTCTTCAACAGGTCCGGGAACGTGGTGGGGATGTGGCGGACCCGGTAGCCAGCCGCCTCGCGCAGCCAGCCGAGCAGACGCTCGTCGAGCGGGCTTGGCGCGTCACGCTCGATCTGCAGGCTTTCGGCCACCAGGCCGGTATCCGGCCGCTCGCCCTGGCTCAGCCCCAGCAGCCAGTCCAGCGAGATGTTGCCGGCCTGGGCGATGGCGGCGAGCGACTCCACCCGCGGCAGGCGGTCCGCCCCCGGCGCCAGCAGCTGGGAGAGGGTGCTGCGGTCGATCCCTGCAGCGACGGCGAAGTCAGTCTGGCTGAGCTCGGAGCGTGCGAGCACCTGGCGCAGGCGCTGTTGGAACTGCGGCAATATTTCGCGCCGGTCGAGGGCGTCCTTCGTGGCCGGCATCAAGGGAGCTCCCAAAACAACATGTGCGCTACTACATCAGAAACTGCGTAAACACTACAGATGAGGCCTATTGTGTAGAAATGCAGCATTTTCAGCATGAATGCTGCAAGCTATCACAAATGTTCTGAGATTAGAATGCTTCGCGAGCCGGACGTCTCTCCGGCAGCGGAGGAGGCGCTGATGCTTTGGCCTGCAGTGTCAGAAGTTGGCTTCAAAAGTGGGCCTGGTGAGCTCGCTGGCGCGGTGTTTCGCGCACCGGAGCGGGTCGCCTCGGGGGCGGCATAGGGGCGCGCCGCCGCCGCGGGCCGCCGGTGGGCATGAGCCGCGGCGCGCGGACGCACCCCCCCGGGTCGCCTCCAGGGCGGCTTTCCGAACGCACACTGAAGGACAGGGCGCTGCGGGACGAGTGGCCGACCTGGCTGCTCATATTCACCATCTACGCCGGCTGGCTGGCGCTCACCTGGTTCTGGACCGCGATGCCCACCTGGGTGGCCGCCCCGCTCGGGGCGTGGGTGTGCGCCTGGCACATGTCCCTGCAGCACGAGCTGATGCACGGCCACCCGACGCGCAGCGCGCGGGTCAACGCGGCGCTTGCCTGGCCGCCGATGAACCTGTGGCTGCCTTACCCGATTTACCGCGACTCGCATTTGCGCCACCACCGCGCCGAGCACCTGACCGACCCGCTAGACGATCCTGAGAGCACCTACATGTCCGCGGCGGCGTGGGCCCGTGCGGGGCCGGCACGCCGCTGGCTGCATGGCGCCTGCAACACGCTGAGCGGCCGGCTGGTGTTCGGGCCGGCCTGCACCATCGCGCGGTTCTGGCATGGGCAGTTGTGCAGCGGAACGCACCCGGGCCGCCGGCCTGTCTGGCTCGGCCACGCAGCAGGCGCCGCGCTCATCCTGGTCTGGGTGTGTCTGGTCTGCCGCGTCAGCCTGCTCGCGTATCTCGGCTTCTGCGTCTACCCCGGCACCGCGCTGATCATGGTGCGCTCCCTGGCCGAACATCGTGCGGCCGAGCGCGTGGAGGACCGCACGGCGGTGGTCGAGCGTGCCGGCCTGCTGGGGGTGCTGTTCCTCAACAACAACCTGCACGTGCTGCACCACGCGGACCCGTCGATCCCCTGGTTCGCGCTTCCGGCACGGTGGCGCGCCCGGCGCGCCCAGTTGCTGGCGGGCGGTGCGGCACCCGTCTACCGCAGCTACCGAGAAGTTGCCTGGCGATACGCGATGCGTCCGCAGCATCCCGGGCCACACCCGACCGAGCAGAAACTCGTTTCCTGACCAGGGTAGTTGCCTGCAAATGAAACAGGCTGCCGCTTCAAGAAAACCAGCAGAAAGCCCGCGCAAGCGCGCTCGCCGAGTCTCCGGAATCGGCTAGCAAGGAGACAAAAGTTTTTTGGTTCTTTTTTTCAAAAAAGAACTGCTTGCCTTGCCTAGACTTGCACACGAGTGACGGCCCGTTTCGCTTGACCTTCGAAAGTCTTGCCGACATACGGGTCATCCGCTGTCGGACGTGCCGGATGCCCGCCAGGCAAGCAAGAGGACCACGGAGGCGGCCAATGGATGTTGCGCCTGGACCCGCCAAGCGGCCGGCTAGCACAGTCTTTGCCGGCCTTGTCTGCAGTTCAACCGAAGCCGCCCATCCAGGCCGGCAGGCTGTTCCAGCCCCGTTAGTGTCCGCCGACGATACCGGTGCCCAGGTGTTCGAATCCGGCGACGCGGGCCGTTGTGGTTCTCCCGCAAATCCGGCAGAGCGCGGTATCACCGTAACGGCGGGAGCCTGCGTTTGGCCGAAGGCTTGCGTGCTAGGTGACCGGCGCCCGGCCGGCGTGCCGGGCGGGCAGGCGAGATGAGGGTCGGCCTGGTTCGGCGTCTGCCCGGCCCGCTGCGCCGCCCGGTCCTGATGGGCGCCAACTGGCTTCGCCACGCGCTCGAGCAGCGTGCCGGCTACGGCGACCTGGACCCGGTCACCTTGCGGCAGCTCGCCAGGATCTCCGCGAGGCAGGGCCGGCCCTACGACGGCCGGCGCGTCGCGGTCATCGGCCTGTTCAGCAACCGCAGCGGCCTGCAGCGCGGCGCCGACCTGATGGTGGCGGACCTGCGCGCCCGCGGTGGCGAGGTGCTCGCGGTCGACGTGGGTCCGGCCCTGAACCTCCCCGTCAACCAGCGGACCGCCGCCACGCAGAACGCGGCCTCGCTGCGCCACTGGTGCCCGACCGACGTCGTCGTGCATCTCAACCCGCCGCTGTTCGCGCGCGCGCTCGAGTTCGTCAGCTCCACCGTCGCCGCGGGCGGCAAGGTGCTGTTCGTCGGCACCAAGCGCCAGGCGCAGGAGCCGATCGCGGACGCCGCGCGCCGCGCCAACCAGCAC
>CAXUIR010000098.1:6967-7789 GCA_964251005.1 uncultured Acetobacteraceae bacterium
TGCCCGACCGACGTCGTCGTGCATCTCAACCCGCCGCTGTTCGCGCGCGCGCTGCCACTGCTGCCGCCGCCAGCCCTGTCTCGCGCCACCATCGTCGGCTACTGGGTGTGGGAGCTGTCCCGGGTGCCGCCTGCCTGGCGGGAAAGTGCCCGCTACCTCGACGAGATCTGGTCGCCCTCGCCGTTTGCCGCCGGCTCGATCGCCGCAGGGCTCGGCGAGACCGGCGCCACCATCCGCACGGTACCCCACGCGGTGGACCGCGACCCGCTGCCGCGCACGAGCCTTGTCGCGCGCGAGGCTGCACGTGCGGAGGCCGGCCTGCCGCGCGACCGCTTCGTGGTCGGCACCTCGTTCTCGTTCGACTCCAACTACGCGCGCAAGAACCCCTGCGCCGCCATCGACGCGTTCCGGATGGCGTTCAGGGCAAGCGAGCCGGCCACGCTGCTGGTCAGGTGCCACGACGCGCCGATCTACCCGCGCCTGTTCGACCACCTGGTCGGCTACGCCGGGCGGGACGCACGCATACGCATCCTCGACGCGTCCCGCGTGCCGCTGCCGGTCCGCCAGTTCTACGCGATGCTCGACCTCTACGTGTCCCTGCACCGGGGAGAGGGCTACGGCCTCACCTTGGCGGAGGCGGCACAGACCGGCCTGCCGGTGCTCGCCACCGGCTGGGGCTTGGCACCGGACATCGCGCAGCGGCCGCAGGTCAGGACGGTGGATTACCGGATGGTGGTGCCGCTGGACCCGCAGCGGTTCTACGACGGCTTCGCGGACGTGATGTGGGCGGAGCCGGACGTGCTGCACGCTGCCGACCTGCTG
>CAXUIR010000099.1:0-7785 GCA_964251005.1 uncultured Acetobacteraceae bacterium
GGTCGGGAACGGCCCTGTCGCTGGCACCGCAGCGTCGCCCACCGCGCGGCGCAGTCCGGAGCAGGCGGCAGCCTGGCGGGCTAAGTTCGAGCGCCTTTGGTCGGCCCAGCTTCCCCTCGCGGTCCTGCAGGAGCTGGCGCTGGATGTGTAGGGCCGGCGGTTGCTTCGTCCGGGGCGCGGCCGGGCGCGCTGACGGGTTTGCCCCCGGCCGCTACGGGAGGCCTCGCGTGTGGCGGTTGGGGGGGGGTGCGGCCGGGCGGGGTGAAGCTGGCCCAGCGGGGGCCGCGGGGGCGAGCGTCGGGGCGGTGGCTGCACCGGGGTGTGTCGCGGCACTGGCCGCGCTGGGAGGTGTCGTGGCCTTGGCCGCGCTGGGAGGTGCCGCGGCCTTGGCCGCGCTGGAGGGCGTCGCGGCCGTGTGGGCATTGGGGCGTGACGCAGCCGAGGATCGCGCGCCCGTGCCTGCCCGCGCGCTCGCCGGGCTGTGCGGGCCGAAGGGGGCGCCTGCACCGGCGCGAGACGGCTCCGCAGCGTCGGGCGTGTCCTGGCGCCGCACGTCCTTTGCCTCCCGCTTGGCGGCCATCTTCCCCATCTCGCGGATGATCCGCAGCGAGGCCGCCAGCAGGGCCGGCGGCTGCACCACCATCGGCGCCTCCGGCAGGTCGGAGAAGTCCTCCGAAAACAGGGTGTCGCGCTCGGGGAACCAGCGCCGGCGCACCGCCTCGTTCCGCTCGGCATAGCGTGCCACAAACGCCTGTGCTTCCTGCCGCGTAGGCCGCCAGCCGGACCCAGCCAGCGCGCTGGTTGCTGCCGTGGTGATGTTGCGCCACTCGGCCGATTGCACGTTGGTCTCGCGCCCGTTGTTGATCTGCGCGGCCAGCTCCACCAGCACGATCTGCGCCGGAAAGGTGATGGACGGGTTGGCCGAGCGGGCGTCCTCCTCTTCTGCCGGCGCCAACGTCGCGCCGCACAGGCCGGCGAAGTCATCAACCACGTCGAAGCGCCCGCCGGCGCCGCGATCGAACAGCCGTGGCCGCACGTGCTCGGCGCCGAACACGCTCGCCCAACGGTCCAGCAGGGCAGCATAGTCGTAGTCGTGTGCGCGGGAGACCCGCATGCCCAGCAGGTCAGGCCGACGCGCGTCGCCCCAGCGGATCATCTCGCTGTACAGGCTGGCAAAGTGCTGATCCGGCCGGCGCAGGTAGGCGACCACGGTGAAACGGTCGGCGTAGGGTGCGAGCATGTCGTGCAGGTTCTGCACGCCCTGGTGGTCCAGCAGCAGCATGCTGAACTGCTCGGCGGAGACGACGATGCGGTGGACGTTGCCGGGGATGGCGCTCATCTCCTCGGCGAACTCCACTGCGAACTGGTCGAGCCGGGCCTGCGGGTCCATGCCGTGCCATAGCGGGCGGTTGGCCGGCTTGAGGCGCCTCGGGTCGGTGGAGGCAGCCACACCGCCAACAACTCGTGGCGCTCGCTACCGGGAGAGCGCGGGTAGACGATCCCCTGAGTCCGCAGCGCGCGTCGCTGGCGCGCCAAAACCTTCTGGATGGAGGTGGACCCGGTCTTGCTGGTGCCGATGTGCAGGATGAGGTCGCGCGGCATCGTGTGGAATCCTCAAGCGCGCTCCGGGCCGGGCACGCGCCGGCCGACTATGTGCAGGAGATCGGCGGGCGGAGGCAACTCCCGGGATACGGCCAAGCCGCTGGCGTTCCCGTCGTCCAAAACGCCGGTCCAGGGCGGCTCCGCCCTGGTGGGGGTTCGGGGGCAAAGCCCCTGACCTTGCTTTTCCTCCGCAAACTGGCGAGCCAGGCTCCGGCGCAGTATAGAGGCGCAGTCGCCACAGGGAGCGCGTGCGTTTGGACGCAAGTCAAGCCGAGCCGGTCAGGCTGGTCGTCTGGGATCTCGACGAGACGTTCTGGAGCGGAACGCTGAGTGAAGGCGGCCACACCTACCGGCGCGAGGTGCACGACATCGTCGTCGAGCTCGCCCGGCGCGGCATCGTCAGCTCGATCTGCTCCAAGAACGACCAGGCGCCGGTGCAGGAGATACTCGAACGCGAAGGCATCTGGGACTTTTTCGTCTTCCCCAGCATCAATTGGCAGCCGAAGGGCCAGCGCCTCGCGGCACTGGTAGACGCTGTCCAGCTGCGTGCACCTACAGTGATGTTCATCGACGACAACCCGATGAACCTGGCCGAAGCGCAGCATTACGTGCCCGGCATCCAGACCCGCTCGGACGACTTCATCGGCCAGATGCTCGACGACCCGGCATTGCGCGGCAAGGACGACACCTCGCTCAGTCGCCTTAAGCAATACCGGCTGCTGCAGCAGCGCCAGGCGGAAGAGCGCAAGTTCGGCGCCGACAACACGGAGTTTCTGCGCGCGAGCGGGTTGCGCGTGACGATCGAGCACGATCTGGAACCGCATCTGGACCGCGCGGTCGAGCTCATTAACCGCACCAACCAGCTCAACTACACCAAGGAGCGCCTGCCCGAGGACGCGGACGAAGCACGTGCTGCGCTGCGCACGCTGCTCGCCGGTTTCGACGTGCAGGCCGGCATCCTGCGCGTGCGCGACAACTACGGCGATTACGGCTGGTGCGGACTCTACGTCACCAAGACGGGCGGCGGTTGGAAGAAGCTGCTGCAGTTCTGCTTCTCATGCCGGATACTCAACATGGGCGTGGAAACCTGGCTGTTCAACCGACTCGGCCGGCCGCAGATGAAGGTGGCAGGCGAGGTGCTGACCAACGTCGGCCGCGACAAGCGGGTGATCGACTGGATCACCGTGGACACCGGCGGCACTGCGGCCGAGCACCACGCAGGCGCGCACACGATCGATACGTTTTATGCCCGCGGCGGCTGCGACCTGCTCGCCGTCTCGCACTACTTCAGCCTGACCGCGCGCCAGGTGTTCGGCGAGTACAACGCAACCCGTGACGGCGCGAACCTGCGGCTGGAACACAGCATGTTCGCCCGCTACGGCCTGTCGGGCATCAGCCGGCAGGCGCGTCAGGCGCTGCAGCTGTTCGGCCACCGCGATGCCGATTTCGACAGCGTGATCCCGCGTATCCCGAAAGACGGCAGCGGCCTGTGGCTGCTCAGCTTCTGGGCCGACGCCGACTACGCGCTGTATCGCCACCGGGCCACCGGCGTGCTGGCACCGCTCAGCGTCACGGGCGTGCGCACCAACATGCGGGACCTGATTGCTTTGCCCGACGCGGAGAGCGGCGCGGAGCCTGCGTTTCTGCGCAGCCTGCGCGAAGAGTTCGAATACGCCGGGCTGATCAGCGAGGCGGATTTCAAGGCCAACCTGCGCCTGTTGCTGGCAGCCGCGCCCGCCGGGACGCAAGTGTTCGTCCTGCAGATGAACGAAGCGCTGGCACGCACCGGCAAGTCGCCCGGAGTGTCGCTGAAACGCCAGAAGATCAACACGTGGGTCGAGCAGGTGGCACCCGAGTTCCGCCAAGTCCGGCTGATCCGCATCGCCGACTTCGTGTTGCGTGAGGAGGAGATGATCACCGGCAGCCACTTCGACCGGATGGTCTACTTCAGGATATACCAGCATCTTTCCAGGCACGCGGAGCTGGAGATTGCCTAGGGAAAGCCTTCGTATTCGAACGAAAGACGCAAAATGCCTTTCTTACGTTGCCGCGGGCTTTCGGCGAGCGCCGACGCAACTTACACCGGCGCGCTTTGAGCGCTGACACAAAGAAGCAAAAAACTTTTACTCCCGCGCCTGCACCAAGGAGAGTGATAATGCTGCGAGCAGACGTGCTGGCAGAACCAGACCTAACCGTGGTGCAGGCGCAGGAGCAAAAGTTTTTTGCTTCTTTTTTTCAAAAAAGAAGGCCTTCCTTGCTTTGCAAACGTCAGCCTCAACACGGGCTGATACCATCTGTTTCTTTTTTCAAATAACCGCTTGCCTTTTTCGCTCTCCGCACTCAGGCAACTTCATCAAGAAGCAAACCGGGAGGCGACTCTGCAACAACTACGTTGGCTGCCCGACTTGCCGGACTGGCGCGCCCGGTTGCGCGCCCTAGCCACCGCCGAAGACCCCTGGGCGCAAGCCGTTATGCTGGCCAACGCGCGCCTCGACTTCACCCGCACCAACGCGTTGGACGAGACGCTGCGCCGGCGTATGGAGGGTGCTGTGCCCGCCGGCACCGGCACCAAGCCGGTGCGCCTGGCCGTGCTCGGCTCCTCCACGTTAGCGCATCTGCACGCGTCCATCCGCGTCGCTGGCCTTCGCCGCAACATCCACGTCGCCACCTACGAGAACGATTACGGCCAATACATGCAGGAACTGCTCGACGAGCATTCCGCCCTGCATGCGTTCAAGCCCACCGCGGTGCTGTTCGCCTTCGACGCCTACCACCTCACGCAGGGCCTGCACGCGGCGCTTTCAGCCGCCGACGCCGATGCCGCCCTGGCGGACACGCTGGACCGCATCCGGCAGTGCTGGAGCCTGGCCCGTGGCGCGTTTTCCTGTCCCATCCTGCAACAGACCGCATTGCCCGTCTTCGAACCGCTGCTCGGCAGCAACGAGCATCGCCTCCCCGGCTCGCGTCACGCCTTCATCGCTCGCCTGAACGTGGCGTTGCGCCCCGCCGCCGATGCGGCCGGCGTGGACCTCGTGGCACTCGACGACGTAGCGCACCGCGACGGCGTGGCCGCCTGGCACGACCCTGCCCTGTGGCACCGCTCCAAGCAGGAGGTGACGCCGGCGCGGGCACCCACTTACGGCGATCTTATCGGTCGCATCCTCGCCGCGCGGCAGGGCCGGTCCTACAAGTGCCTGGTGCTGGACCTGGACAACACGCTGTGGGGCGGCGTGATCGGCGACGACGGGCTGGACGGCATCGTGCTGGGCCAGGGCAGCCCGATGGGCGAAGGGTTCACCGCAGTGCAGGAATACGCAAAGGAGCTCGCCCGCCGCGGCGTGATCCTGGCGGTGAGCTCGAAGAACGATGAGGCGAACGCGCTCGAACCGTTCGACAAGCATCCGGAGATGACACTTCGCCGCAGCGACATTGCGAGCTTCCGTGCCAACTGGCAGGACAAGGCGTCCAACATCCGCGCCATCGCCGCCGACCTCAACATCGGTTTGGACTCCCTCGTGTTTCTCGACGACAACCCGTTCGAGCGCAGCCTGGTGCGCGAAGAGCTGCCGATGGTGGCCGTCCCCGAAGTGCCCGACGACGATCCCGGCCTTGTGCCCGCCGTGCTGGCCGACGCCGGCTACTTCGAAAGCCTCGGCATCACTGCCGAAGACCTCGAACGAACCGCGCAGTATCAGGAGAACCGCGCACGCGAGGACCTGCGCGCCAGCGTCACCGACATGGACTTCTACCTGCGCGCGCTGGAGATGCGCATGGTGTGGAACCGCTTCGACAGCGTGGGCCAAAGCCGCGTCGTGCAGCTGATCAACAAGACCAACCAGTTCAACCTGACCACGCGCCGCCACACCGATGCGGACGTCGCCGCCATCATGGCCGACCCGCGCGCGTTCGGCCTGCAGATACGCCTGCTCGACCGCTTCGGCGACAACGGCATCATCGCCATCGTCATCGGCCGCCTGACCGAGCCCGGTACCGTCACCATCGACACCTGGCTGATGAGCTGCCGCGTGCTCGGCCGCGGCGTGGAGCGCACCACGCTGAACCTGGTGGCGGCACAGGCCCTAGCGTTGGGTGCCACGCGTTTGGTCGGCGAGTACGTCCCCACCAAGAAGAACGGCATGGTGCGCGAGCACTACATTAAACTCGGCTTCACTCCGCTGGCCACGCAAGCCGACGGAAGCAGCACCGCAGTGCTGGACCTCTCGCAGTTCACGCCGGAACCCACCTTCATCCACGTCACCGAAGGCAGCAAGACATGACAGACCAGGCAAAGATCTACACGGACCTCACGGAAATCTTCAACGACGTGTTCATGCGCGACGACATGAAACTGACGCCGGAGCTCTCGGCCAAGGACGTGGCGGGCTGGGACAGCTTCAAGCAGATCGAGATCATGGTCTCTGTCGAGGAACGCTTCGGCATCAAGCTGAACACGCGGGAGATCGATTCGCTGCGCAACGTGGGGGATCTGGCGGAGGTAATTGCGAAGAAAGCAAGCTAGCGCTTCTTTTTCGAGAAAAAGAAGCAAAAAGCTTTTGTCTCCGCTGTCGCGCGCTCCAGGACAATCACCCGACAGGAAGCAAAAGTTTTTGGTTCTTTTTTCAAAAAAGAACCGCTTGCTTTCTATCTCAGCACGAAATCCGCCATCTGCGGCCTGCGCATTTGCCGCCAGAACGCCGTCGTCGACCCCGACCAGTTCGCCGTGATCTTGCCGTCCTGTCCGTACCAGTTGCCGCAGCCTGTCGCCCACACTGTCCTGTCCAGCCGCGCGTAAAGCGCATCGTTGTAGCTCCGGCACGCCGCATCGCGAACCTCGACCGAGGCCGCGCCACGAGCGACCATCTCCGCGAGGCAACGCGCGACGTAGCGGAACTGACATTCCAGCATGAACACTATGGAGCTGTGGCCGAGGTTCGTGTTCGGACCGTATAAAAAGAACATGTTCGGAAACCCGGGTGACGCCACGCCGTGATAGGCGTGCGGCCCGTCCGCCCACGCATCCTGTAACGCGAGCCCGCCGCGCCCGGTGATCCCCACCGGTGCCAGGCAGTTACGCACGTCGAATCCCGTCGCGAACACCACCATGTCGAGCGGGCGCTCGACGCCGTCGCGGGTGCGGATGCCGTCCGGCGTGAACGTGTCGATCGCCTCTGTCACCAGCTCCAAGTTCGGGCGGTTGAACGCGGGCAGGTAGTCGTCGCTGAGCAGCAGGCGCTTGCAGCCCAGCGTGTAGTCCGGCGTCAGCCTGGCGCGCAGCGCGGGGTCGGGCACCTGCCGCGCCAGGTGCCAGCGCGACAATTTGGTGAACCAGGCGTTGCGGCGCGAACCGGTGCGGAACGCGCCGAACAGGCCATCCTGGTAGGCATACACCGCCGCTCTTGTTAGGCGCCGATAGCCTGGCAGGTGGCGAAGCAGTGCAGTGTGCCTGGGCCCGTAGCCGTGGTCGAGCCGTGGCGCGATCCAGTTCGGCGTGCGCTGGAACACGCTCAGCCGTGCGCAGCTGCGCGCCAGCTCCGGGACGATCTGCACCGCGCTGGCCGCCGACCCCACCACCGCCACACGCTTGCCGGCATGCGCCGCCGAGTGGTCCCAGCGCGCCGCATGGAAAGCCGCCCCACGGAAATGCTGCAGGCCTGGAAAGGCGGGGATCGACGGCGTGCTCAATTGTCCGACCGCCGGCATGAACACGTCGAACGTCGCCTCGCTGCCGTCGGAAGTTCGCACGCGCCAGGTGCAGTCACGCTCGTCATAGGCAGCGCTTGCGACAGAAACGCCGAAGCGGAGGTGCGGGCGAAGCTCGAACCGGTCGGTCACGTCCTCCAGGTAGGCGAGGATCTCCGCCTGCCGCGCGTAGCGGAAACTCCAGTCGTGCTTCGGCGCGAAGGAGTAGGAGTAGAGATGGGACGGCACGTCGCACGCCGCACCCGGATAGGTGTTGTCCCGCCAGGTGCCGCCCACGCCGCGCCCGCGCTCGAAGATGGTGACGTTGGTGAAGCCGGCCCGGCGCAGCACAACCGCCGCGCCGATGCCTGCGAAGCCCGCGCCGACAATGGCGATGCGGAGGTTGGCGCGATTGCGCTGCGGATGGCTCTGGTTCATGACAGAAGTATAAGGCAAGCGCTTCTTTTTCGAGAAAAAGAAGCAAAAAGCTTTTGTCTCCGCTGT
>CAXUIR010000100.1:0-7763 GCA_964251005.1 uncultured Acetobacteraceae bacterium
CACGCTGAGGGAAGCTCCGCGACAGCCGTAGCAAAAGTTTTTTGCTGCTTTTTTTTAAAAAAGCAGGCCTTGCTTTTCTTCCTCACCGGCGCGGCAGGATGCTACAAGCCACCCACCATGCTCGACCCCTTCGCCTCCGCCGCCGGCTGGCTCTCCGAGACCGCGGTGGTGCCGCTGCTCTACCGGTTCGACATGATGCAGTGGGAGGACATCGCCTACGGCTGGGTGCTGTTCGCGCTCTACGGCGTGGCGCAGGTGGGGCTGATGCTGGCGATCTGCTGGCCGATGGAGCGCTTCGCCCGGTTGGAGCGCTGGCCGGACCAGAAGGCGGTCACGGTGGACATCTTCTACACCCTGCTCTCGCGCATCGGCGTGATGCCGCTGGTCACCTTCGTTGCGTTCTACCAGGCGCAGGTCTGGCTGTCCGGTTGGTTGACCGACCGCGGCTACGTGCCGCCGACGCTGGAGGGCACCGTCCCCATCCTGCTGGGCCACCAGTGGCTCACCTTCGTCATCTACGTGCTGGTGCTGGACTGCGCCGACTACTGGCGCCACCGCCTCAGCCACAATTTCCGCTGGTGGTACGCCATTCACTCGGTGCACCACGCGCAGCGCCAGATGACCTTCTGGTCGGACGACCGCAACCACGTGCTCGACGACGTCATCGCGTTCGTCTGGTTCATGGTGCTGGGTTTGCTGATCGGCATCCCGCCGATGCAGTTCCCGCTGATCATCCTGCTGCTGCGCCTGCTGGAGAGCATGAGCCACGCCAACGCCCGCGTCAGCTTCGGCCGGCTGGGCGACAGGCTGCTGATTTCGCCGCGCTTCCACCGCGCGCATCATGGCGTGCGTGCGGCGGGCCAGCGCAGCTGCAATTACGGCGCGATCTTTCCGTTTTGGGACATGATGTTCGGCTCGGCGGATTTCGCGCGGGAGTACGCGCGGACGGGTGACCCCTCGGCGGAAGAGGCGATGGCGACGGGGAACTGGTGGCAGCAGCAGGCTGCCGGATTCCGCCGGATGTTCCGGCGTCGGCGGCGCTTGCTGGCCCAGTAAGCAAGGCCCTTATGTTGACTCACAGAAAGCAAGCAGTCCTTTTTTGAGAAAAAGGACCAAAAAACTTTGACTCCGCTGTCGCGCGCTCTCCGGAGGAGTCCGCGACAGCGGAGACAAAAGTTTTTTGCTTCTTTTTTTCAAAAAAGAAGGCCTTGCTTGCTTCGCAACGGTCAAACTCCAGGCCCGTTGGCATCACCTTCCAGCCACGCCGAGCACCCGTGACAGGGTAACCACCGATGCTCACCATCGCCCAAGCCGCCGAGGCCCTGGCCGCCGGCCGCACCAGCAGCCGTCACCTGGTCGAGGCGTGCCTGGACCGGATCGCCGACCCGGACGGCGAGGGCGCGCGCACCTTCGTCCGCGTCTACGCTGACCAGGCGCGCGCGTCGGCCGACGCGATGGACGCCCTGCGTGCCGCTGGCCGCGCGCCCGGCCCGCTCGCAGGCATCCCGATCAGCCTGAAAGACCTGCTGGACGTGGCGGGCGAACCCACGCCGGCCGGATCCGTGGTGCTGGCCGATGCGCCGCCTGCCGCGGCCCACGCACCCGTCGTCGCCCGCCTGCTCACCGCCGGGCTGATCCCGGTGGGTCGCACCAACATGACGGAGTTCGCCTTCAGCGGCGTCGGCATCAACCCGCATTTCGGCACGCCGCGCGCACCGTTTGGGCGTGCGGCGGACGGCAGCGGCCGCATCCCCGGCGGCAGCTCCTCGGGCGCCGCCGTGTCCGTCTCGGACGGGTTCGCGCTGGCGGGGATCGGCACGGACACCGGCGGCTCCTGCCGGATACCCGCGGCGTTTTGCGGCGTGGTGGGCTACAAGCCGACCGCGCGCCGGGTGCCCCTTGCCGGCGTGCTGCCGCTCTCGCCAACGTTGGATTCGGTGGGCCCGCTCGCCCGCACCGTGGCCTGTTGCGCCGCCATCGATGCGATCCTCGCCGGTGCACCCCTTCCCGCGCCGGCGCCGACGCCACATGCCGGCCTGCGCCTGCTATTCCCCACCAACATCGTCACCGACGACATGGACGCGCCCACCGAACGCGCCATCGACCGTGCCGTGCAGCGCCTGGATCGCGCCGGCGTTGTCATCGTCCACAAGCGTGTGGACAGCCTGGACCACATCGTGCAGGCACACGCACGCGGCGGGTTCGCGGTGGTGGAAGCGTATGCGTGGCATCGCCGACTCCTGCAGACCCACGCCTCCCGCTACGACGCGCGCGTAGCGAGCCGCATCCTGCCGGGCGCCAACATGCAAGCTGCGGACTACATCGCGTTGCTGCAGGCACGGGCGGCGATCATCTCAGAGTTCCGCGAAGAACTGTCGCCCTACGACGCGATGGTGGCGCCGACGGTGGCGATATCTCCGCCGCCAATCTCGGCGTTCGCAACCGAGGACAACTATAGGCAATTGAACAACCTGATCCTGCGGAACACGGCCCTGGTAAACTTCCTGGACGGCTGCGCCATCAGCCTGCCGTGCCACGAACCTGGAGAACCACCGGCGGGACTCATGCTAACGTGCGCTTCAACGGAAGACGCGCGCTTATTTTCAGTCGCAGGCTCAGTGGAAGGCCTGCTTCATAAATTGCCCACCTGAGAAGCGCGCCGGCGAATCGTTTCGTACCGGTGAACCTGAGTGCTTACTCCGGCCGGCTAGGAAGAAAGCAAGGCCTTCTTTTCTGAAGAAAAGAAGCAAAAGACTTTTGCCTCCGCTGTCGCGGACTTTTCCGGAGAGCGCGCGACAGCGAAAGTAAAAGTTTTTCGGTTCTTTTTCAAAAAAGGACTGCTTGCATTCTTTGCGTGAGCATCGACCCCGGCTGGTATTAGCCCTTTACGTTCTGCGCCATCGTGATGTGCTTCTGGATCACCGGCACCGTGCTGTCGGCGAACGCCTTCAGGTCCGGATCCTTGCCGTTGGTCGACTCGCGCTCGAAGAGCTTCAGCATCGCCTCGTGCGCGCGTACCTGGCCGGAAATGTAGGTCTTGTCGAACTTGTCGCCGCTGAGGCCCTGCAGCTTGGCCAGCATCTTCAGCTGTGCGGCGCTCGGGTCGGTCGGCGGCGTTAGGCCCTTCGACGTGGCGAGCTTTGCTAGCTTAGCGTTGGCCGGCGTGTGGTCGCTGATCATCTCCTGGGCGAAAGTCTTCACCCCGTCGTCGCCCTTCTGCTGAGCGAGCTGAGCCATCTGCACTTCGGCCAAACCGCCTTGGGCCGCCTTGGTGACGAACTCCTGGTCCACCTTCGACAGCGTCGCCGAGCCGGCCGGCGCCATGGCGGACGCGGCGGGCGGCGCCATCATCGCGGAGTTCGGCGGTGCGGCGGGCGCGGCCGTCTGCGCGAGCGCGCCGGTGGCCAGCATCAGCGGCAGGATCAGGGCGGTAGAACGTGCAAACATCTTCATCAGGCAAAACTCCGAGTTTCGGCCCACGCACGTGGCGGCGGCCTATGACGGTGCAACGTCGGGCCGTGCAGAAAGGTCCGCCACGGCGCTCACAAAAGCTTTTCGCACCCGATGCCGAAGCGGCTGTACTCACACCCGGTGGCGGAACCGCTCCACCGCGGCCACCAGCGCCCGCCGCACGCCAGGCTCCAGGGCCGAGTGCCCGGCATCCGGGATGATCGTCAGCCGCGCCGCCGGCCAGTGCGCCGCCAGGTCGAAGGCGGTCACCGCCGGGCAGACCATGTCGTAGCGTCCCTGCACGATCTCACCCGGCAGGTTGCCCACCGCGTGCATCTGTCCCAGCAACCCGCACTCCGGCAGGAACAGGTCGTGGGCGAAGTAGTGCGCCTCGATTCGCGCCAGGCCGAGCGCGGTGCGGTCGCCGGCGAACGAGCTGACCGTGTCCGGGCTGGGCAACAGCGTGCTGCAGGATCCCTCGTAGATCGACCAGGCGCGGGCGGCCGCCATGTGCACGGCCGGGTCCGGGTCGGTCAGGCGGCGCAGGTAGTTGCCCAGCAGGTCGTCGCGTTCGTGCGGCGGCAGGAAGCCGGCGAAGGCGGCGTGCGCATCCGGGAAGACCTGCGCCAGGCCGTGCAGGAACCACTCCACCTCGCGCCGGCGGCCGAGGAACACGCCGCGCAGCACCAGCCCCACCACCTGGTCGGGATGCGCCTGGGCGTAGGCCAGTGCCAGGGTGGAACCCCAGGAGCCGCCGAACAGCAGCCAGCGCTCAAGGCCCAGGTAGACCCGCAGTCGCTCGATGTCGCCGACCAGGTGGCCGGTGGTGTTGGCCTCCAGGCTGCCCAGGGGGCGCGACCGGCCGGCGCCGCGCTGGTCGAAGATGACGATGCGCCAGTGTGTGGGGTCGAAGAAGCGGCGGTGAACCGCGCCGGCGCCCGCACCTGGGCCGCCGTGCAGGAACAGCACTGGCCGCCCGCGCGGGTTGCCCACCTGCTCCCAATACATCACGTGGCCATCGGTCAGCGGCAGGTAGCCGGTCTCGAATGGCCCGATTTCGGGGAACAGGTCGCCGCGTGGCATGCAGGCGCGATACTGCCTGAGCTGGATCGAAAAAAGAATGGGCGAGCCGGGCCGTCGAGCAGATGTGCAGTGCGGCGGGCGCCGTAAGGGCAGAAAGCAAGCGCTTCTCTTTCGAGAAAAAGAAGCAAAAAGCTTTTGCGCGCGCTGTCGCGGACGGCTGAACGACACGCCTCACCCCGACACACCTACAGGTAGCAAAGGTTATTTGGTTCTTTTTTTCAAAAAAGAACCGCTTGCCTTGCTTTCCATGGTGAATGCGAAGAGTCGAATGCAAAGCCAGTCGGCACAGGGAGCAGAAGCATGGGCCGGATCTGGATGGCGCTGGGCGCGGTGACAGGCGCCGCCGCAGTGGGCCTGGCTGCGGCGGCCGCCCACGCCCTGCCGCAGCGCCTGGATGCCAAGGCGCTGGACGCGGTGCGCAGCGCCATCCAGATGCAGGGCTGGCACGCTCTGGCGCTGGTGCTGACGGGGCTGTGGCTGATGCGCGCGCCGCCGCTGGCGCACACGCTGGGCAACCTGGCCGGGCTGGGCTTCACGCTGGGCATGCTGCTGTTCTGCGGCGCGGTCTACGCCAACCACCTGGCTGGCGTGGCGTCGGGCCCGACGGCGCCGGTCGGCGGCGTGCTGCTGATGGTGGGCTGGCTGCTGTTGGCAGCGTCCGCACTCGCCGCCGGCCCGACCCTCTGAATATCTTTCCGACGAGCCTACGCCGGCGAACGACACGCCCCGTCAACCAGGAATGTGATCGAGGTTCTCATCCTTTTCTGCAAGACGCGCTTGCGAAACTCGGCCCGGTGAGTCGGCCGGCGTGCGGTTCCGAGCGCCGGAGCGATGTTGTACCGGCCACTCGGGGCATTGACTGTTAGGAAGCAAGGCAAGCGGTTCTTTTTTGAAAAAAAGAACCAAAAAACTTTTGTTCCTCGGGCACGCGTTGCGGGAGAGTCCGCGACAGCAGAGACAAAAGTTTTTTGCTGCTTTTTTTCAAAAAAGCAGGCCTTGCTGTCTCTCTGCCCAGAAAATTTCCAACGGTCTCCGGAGTGGCAAAGATGCGCGCCAGACGGCCGCCGGGTTTAGTATCTCGGCCTCTTGTGGCCGTGACGACCGAAGCGCAGGAAACACACGTCAGACGAAAGCGCTGGTGAGTTCTACAAGTGCCTCGAGCGCTCCCTTGATTGCCGCCGCCTACCAGGCCGCCGACGGCCAGGCCGACACGCTGGCCGAGGAGCTCGCCCGCCGCGGCGTCACCGTCACCGCCTGGCACGGCCTTCTGGCCCTGTCCCCGGACCCGCCGGTCGCCGCCGCGTGGGCGCTGAACGTCTGGACCGCGCCGCTTGAACTGCCGGCCGCCTCCATCGGCGCCGCGTCGGACGCGCTACGGGCAATCCAGCGCAACTGGGGCTACCTGCCGTTCGACAACAACAGCCGCGCCGCGCTGATCACCGCCCGCCTGCCCCCGCTGCGGCCAAAACCCCTGCGCTTCCCGGTGGCCGCGCCGGACAGCCACCTGGGCGCTTGGACGCTGCTCGGGCGCGACCGCATGCTGGCCAGCCCCACCCAGACCAGCCCCTTCGTCAACGGCGAGGTCACCTTCGAGGAGGACCGGCTCGGGCCGCCCAGCCGCGCCTACCTCAAACTGTGGGAAGCCTGCACTCTGTGGCGCGCCTGGCCGATGCCCGGCGAGACCTGCCTGGACCTGGGTGCGGCCCCCGGCGGCTGGACCTGGGCGCTGGCCCGGCTCGGCGCCCGGGTGACCGCGGTGGACAAGGCCGCGCTGCACCCGGACGTGGCCGGCATGCCGGGTGTCACAGCGCGGCAGGACAGCGCGTTCGCCATCGACCCGGCCGCCGAGGCGCCGGTGGACTGGCTGTTCTCCGACGTGATCGCCTACCCCGCGCGGCTGCTCGCCCTGGTGCGCGCGTGGATCACCAGCGGCCGCGCCGGGCGGATCGTCTGCACGGTGAAGTTCCAGGGTGCCACGGACCACGAGACCGCCGAGGCGTTCGCGGCGATACCGGGCGGGCGGCTGGTGCACCTGTTCCACAACAAGCACGAGCTGACGTTCTTGTGGCAACGCGAGGCTGGCGTGCGCATCGAACCCGCCTGACCGTAGCGGCCGCGCTGCCGCCCGACCGTTGCGGCGGTGCTCCCAGGTCCGCTTGCTTACGGTCCGTTGCGGCCCCGTTGACGCCGTCGCTTGGCGGCAACGACCGTCTTGGCACAGGATCGTGGAAGATCACCGCGCCAGCCTGGCCAACCCGGACAGCTTGTCATTTGCTGATGTTTTAGTATCGTTACGGCGCTTGATGGAGTGAGCTGAGGCCATGGCGATGCCAACCAGACTGGCTGCCCTGCTCGGTGCAGGCGGCATCCTTGGCCTGGCGGGCTGTGCGCCGATGCCGGTGGGCCGCACCGGTGGCCCATCGATCGCCATCAGCAACTCGGGCTACCAGCCGCCTGCCGGCGCCATTCCCGCGCCCTCGTCGGCGCAGCCTGGCGACTACGATTACAGCGGCATCGCCAGGATCACCGATGGCGGCCGGATCGTGGCACCTGGAGACGAACTGAACCGCCTGCACCAGCGTGAAGCGCTGGTCGTAGGCCAGGTCACGCCGGTGGCCAACCACACACAGGGCAGGCTGCACATCGTCGTCCCCGACCACGACAGGATGCGCCTGCTCGCCGTGCAGCGGACTCGCGGCGTGCAAGGCGGTCCCGCGGAGTTCCAGGCGGAGGTGGAGCGGCTCGGGTTGCACGAGATCGCAGACGCGGTGGTCCGCAGCCAAGCCTTCGCGTCGGCCGACGTCGCGGAGGAGAACGACACCGTCTGGCCCGACGCCGCCGGTGCCGACTACGTCCTCTGGTATCAGGTGCAGTCCGCCCGCCCCAACAACGCCGGCCCCTGGTTCGGCGCCTGGCAGATGCGGCGGGCCGGCGGTGCGGCGCCGCTCGTCGCGAGCTTCGACCCCGGCACGCCGCCGGGTCCGTCGCGGCTGATGTCCTTCGTGCGCAGCGTGCAGGAGGATGCAGCCTCGCTGACCGGCACGCCGTCCGCGACTGTCGAGGCGCCGCGCGCTCGGCGGCCGGGCCGCCCGGTCAGCAACGGTTCCGGCATCGTCATCGACGCGCTCGGCCACGTGCTCACCGACAGCCACGTCGTCGTCAACTGCCCCGACATCCGGGTGACCACCGTGGCGGGCGGCACGCCGGTCGGCGCGACGCTGGTCGCCGAC
>CAXUIR010000101.1:0-7759 GCA_964251005.1 uncultured Acetobacteraceae bacterium
GTCTCCATGTCGGACGAGCGCGGCTTGGCGAACTGGCCGGCCATGCGGCCGATCTTGATCACCGGCACGGTGGCGCCGAAGGTCAGCACCACGGCCATCTGCAGCAGCACGCGAAAGGTGTCGCGCACCGAGTTTGCGTTGAAATCGGCGAAGCTCTCGGCGCAGTCGCCGCCCTGCAGGACGAAGGCGCGCCCCTCCGCCGCCAGCGCCAGCGCCGCGTTGAGGGGGCGCGCGTGTCCCGCGGGCACCACCCGCGGCTGGGGGGGCCGGCGCCGGATAGGTGGCCAGGCGCGCCTCGGCGGCGGCCAGTGCGGCTGCGTCCAGGTAGGCGGGGTGCTGGCGGATCGGGCGGGCGCGCCAGCTTGCCGGCGTCCAGCTTTGGGGGTGCATCGCTGTTGGTCCTGGCTGTGCCTGTTGGTACGATCGGCCTGAGGCTTGGGCAAGCGGCAAGTTACACAGCGGACGTCCAGACCGAGAGGAAGGCTAGCTTCGACGCGCGACCGTCCGGCCTGTCTGATACCAGCCTGCGTTGAAGCTGACATTCGTACGGCAAGGAAGGCGTTCTTTTTCGAAAAAAGAAGCAAAAAACTTTTGCTCCGACGCCTGCACCACGGTGAGGCCTGGTTCTGCCAGCCTGTCTGCCTGCATCAGGCATACTTCTCCTTGACGCAGGCGCGGGAATGAAAGTTTTTTGGTCCTTTTTTCAAAAAAGGACTGCTTTCTTCTGTGTGTCAGCCTCATCGTGTGCCGGTATAGGCCAAGCCGCATGCCGCGTCTCACGCGAGCCTTGAGCCGTGCTGCAGGTGTTCGCTCCGAAACTCGAACCCGCCAGGCAGACAACGTCCATCCCTATCGGCAAGTCTTCTCGCGAGCGCGCGACAGCGGAGTCAAAAGTTTTTTGCTTCTTTTTTTCCAAAAAAGAAGGCCTTTCTTGCCTTCATGTTCGACCTTCTCATCATCGGCGGCGGCATCAACGGCGCCGGCATCGCGCGCGACGCCGCCGGCCGCAACCTTTCCGTCTGCCTCGTCGAACAGGACGACCTGGCCAGCCACACCAGCGCCGCCAGCACTAAGCTGATCCACGGCGGCTTACGCTACCTCGAACACTACGAATTCCGCCTGGTGCGCGAGGCGCTGAGCGAGCGCGAACGCCTGCTCGCCATCGCCCCGCACATCATCTGGCCGATGCGTTTCGTGCTGCCGATGGCCGCCGGCATGCGGCCGGCCTGGCTGATCCGGCTGGGCCTGTTCCTCTACGACCATATCGGCGGCCGCATGTCGCTGCCCGGCTCCAAGCCCGTGCGGTTCGACGGCCCCGGCAATGGCGCGGGCCTGGGCGCTGGCCTGCGCCCGGAGGCGGTGCGCGGTTTCGCCTACTCGGATTGCTGGGTGGAGGACAGCCGGCTGGTGGTCCTGAACGCGGCGGACGCGGCCGCGCACGGGGCCGACATACGCACCCGCACCCGCCTGGTCTCCGCCCGGCGGCAGGACGGCGCCTGGCACGCCGTGCTGCAGGACCGCGCCAGCAACGAGGTGCAAAGCGTCACCGCCCGCATGGTGGTCAACGCGGCCGGGCCGTGGGTGTCCGACGTGCTGGGCGGCGCGCTGGGGCAGAACAGCGGCGCGCGCACCCGCCTGGTGAAGGGCAGCCACATCGTGGTGCCCCGGCTGTACGAGGGCGAGCACGCCTACCTGCTGCAGAACCCGGACAAGCGGGTGGTGTTCGTCATCCCCTACGAAGGGGCGTTCTCGCTGGGCGGCACCACCGACATGCCCTGGACAGGCGACGCCGGCGAGGTCGCCATTTCCGCCGAGGAGACCGCCTATTTGTGCGCGGCCGGCGGGCGCTGGCTGACCCGCGCGCCCACGCCCGCCGACGTGGTGTGGAGCTTCTCCGGCGTGCGGCCGCTGCACGACGACGGGGCGGAGAACGCCTCCGCCGTCACCCGCGACTACGTGCTGGAGCTGGACGCGCCGCCCGGCGAGGCGCCGGTGCTCTCCGTATTCGGCGGCAAGATCACCACCTACCGCCGGCTTGCAGAGGCGGCGCTGGACAAGCTGGGCGTGCCAGGCGAGAGCTGGACCGCGACGCAACCTCTGCCCGGCGGCGACCTGCCTGACGGCGGCTTCGAACGCTTCTTGGCTGACTTGTCCGCAGCCTATCCGTTTCTGCCGCCGGCAACGGCGAAGCGCCTGGCCCGCGCCTACGGCACGCGCGCGACCACCTTGTTGGGCGGCGCGCGGTCACTGCCGGAGCTCGGCGAAGATGTGGGCGGCGGATTGACCCGGACCGAGGTGGACTATCTCCGTGCGCACGAATTTGCGCAAACGCCGGAGGACGTGCTGTGGCGCCGCTCCAAGCTTGGCCTGCACGTGCCGCAAAGTACCGCGGCGCGATTGGCGGAGATGATGGGGGCGGCACAAAGTCTTGTTTTGAACGCGCGACGTCTGTTGTGCTGAGAAGCAAGCAAGCGGCTCTTTTTTGAAAAAAACACCCAAAGATTCTGTCCCCACGCCTGGATTAACAAGAACACCTTATTGCCGGCTTAGATGCTGGCAGAACCGGGCGTAACCGTGGCGCAGGCGTCGGAGCAAAAGTTTTTGCTTCTTTTTTGCAAAAAAGAAGGCCTTTCTTGCCGGTGAGGCGCAGCTCGCGGAGAAAGCGGGAACACCATGAAAGACTTCGTCGGCGCCATCGACCAGGGCACCACCAGCAGCCGCTTCATCGTGTTCGGCCGCGCCGGACGCGTCGTCTCCATCGCGCAGAAGGAACACGCGCAGCACACGCCACGCCCAGGCTGGGTCGAGCACGATGCGGACGAGATCTTCCGCAACGTGCGCGAGACCGCGGCCGAGGCGCTGATCCGCGCCGGCATCGGGGCGGCCGACCTGCACGCCGTCGGCATCACCAACCAGCGCGAAACCACCGTGCTGTGGGACCGCCGCACCGGCCGCCCGCTGCACCGCGCGCTGGTGTGGCAGGACACCCGCACGGACCGGCTGGTTGCCGAGTACAGCACGCACGGCGGCAAGCAGCGTTTCGCGGCGCATACCGGCCTGCCGCTGGCCAGCTACTTTTCCGGCCTGAAACTGCAATGGCTGCTCGACACCGTGCCGGACGCGCGCGCGATGGCCGATGCCGGCGACGCGCTGTTCGGCACTATCGACACCTGGCTCGCGTGGAACCTGTGCGGCCAGCACGCCACCGACGTCACCAACGCCAGCCGCACGCAGCTGATGGACCTCGCCACGCTGGACTGGTCGCCGGCGATGCTGGACGCGTTTCGCATCCCGCGCGCCTGCCTGCCGCGCATCGTTGCGTCGTCAGGGTTGGTCGGCACCGTTGCCCGTGGCGATGAGCTGCGCGACGTGCCGGTCGCCTCGCTGATCGGCGACCAGCAGGCGGCCCTGGTCGGCCAGGTGTGTTTTGCGCCCGGCGAGGCAAAGAACACATATGGCACCGGCAACTTCCTGTTGCTCAACACCGGCGCGAAGCCTGTCGCATCGCGCTCCGGCCTGATCACCACCGTCGCCTACAAGCTCGGTGACGCGCCGGCCGCCTACGCGCTGGAAGGCTCCATCGCGGTGACCGGCGCGTTGCTGCACTGGCTGCGCGACAACCTCGGCCTCATCCGCAACGCCGCCGAAGCCGACAGCCTCGCCGCCGGCGTCTCCGATACCGGCGGCGTCTACATCGTGCCGGCGTTCTCCGGCCTGTACGCGCCCTATTGGCGCGAGGACGCGCGCGGCGTGATCTGCGGCCTGACGCGCTACGCCAACCGCGCGCATATCTGCCGCGCAGCGCTGGAGGCGGCCGCCTACCAGACATACGATGTGGTGCAAGCGATGGTGGCGGATTCCGGCATGAAGCTGGTCCAGCTGCGCGTGGACGGCGGCATGGTGCACAGCGAGCCGCTGATGCAGTTCCAGTCCGACATCCTGGACGCGCAGGTGATCCGTCCCGCGGTGACGGAAACGACGGCGTTGGGCGCCGCCTACGCAGCCGGCTTGGCGACTGGGTTCTGGTCCGGCACGGACGAGCTGCGCAGCCACTGGCAGGCGGACCGCAGCTGGTCGAGTAAGATGGCAGGCGCGGAGCGAGCGCAGTCGCTAACAGGCTGGCGCAGGGCGGTTGCGAAGTCTTTTGAAGACAGCAAGCAAGCAGTTCTTTTTTGAAAAAAAGAACCAAAAAACTTTTGCTCCCTTGGGCGCGCGTTGTGGGAGAGGCCGCGACAGCCGTGACAAAAGCTTTTTGCTTCTTTTTCTCGAAAAAACGCGCTTGCTTTCTTGCTAGCGAAAAGTTGCACACCGTCCACGATTGACGAACCCCGTGCCACCGCAGAAACCTCCCGCTTCCGTGATCCAAGGGGTTTTCCGATGTCCGTGCGCAGCAAAATGCTTGGCGCCGCCGCCCTGTGCCTGTACGTGCAGCACGCCATCGCCGGACCGCTGGTGGTAGGCTCCGGCAACGAGGCGGTGATCGAGCCGCCGGTGCCGCACCCGAACGAGACGCCCTGCGTCGTCAGCCTGCTCAGCAAGGCATCCTTCAACGCCAGCAACGCGCCGTTCAGCTTCACACCACCCGCCGCCTGTCCCGGCCCGTGGGCGCGCGTGGTGCTCACGATGAGCCTGTCCGTACAGAAAGGCAGGCAATTCGACCGGACCGGCATGCTGTTCATGGCCGGCGTGCCGCTGTGGTATGGCACCACCGCGGAGCCGCGCGCCACGCTGGCCCCAAGCTGGACGTTCGAGCGCGACGTGACCGACTACACCGCGTTGTTCGAAGCGACGCAGACCGGCTACGCAATCGTCAACAACTACAACAGCGCGGTGTACCCCAGCCTGGTGTTCCTCAGCGCCACGCTGTCCTTCTACCCCGCAACCGCCGCTTCCCCCGCGCCGGTCACCGCCGACATGGTGCTGCCGCTGCCCACCGGCGGTGGCACCGCCACGCTCAACACGGGCACCGACCAGGCGGTGCTGACCGGCACGCTGCCGACCAACATCCTGCGGGCCACGCTTGACCTCTACCTGCAGGCGCAGATCGGCGACGAGTTCTGGTATCTCTGCGCACCCACCGCTGTGGCCGGCGAGCTGGAGACCTGTGGAAATACGTCGTTCCGCGAAGGCGAGATCAGCGTGGACGGCACGCCGGCCGGTGTGGCGCCGATCTTCCCGTGGATCTTTACCGGCGGCATCGACCCGTTCCTGTGGCAGCCCATCCCCGGCGTGCAGACGTTCAGCTTCACGCCGTTCCGCGCAGACCTCTCGCCGTTCGCCGGCTCACTCAGCAACGGTGCGACGCACACGGTCGCCGCCTCCGTGTACAACGCGAACGGCTACTTCCTGGCTACCGGCGCGCTGCTCCTGTTCCTCGACCACAACGCGAAGAGCGTGACCGGCGCCGTCACCCGCAACACGCTGCAAGCGGCCAACCCGACCGTGACGCAGAACATCACCACCGCAAACGGCGTCAGCAGCGGCACCGTCGACATCGCCAGCAAGCACGACTTCACCATCAGCGGCACCGTCACCGGCTCGGCCGGCACCACCACCAACACGGTGATGCAGACTACCGCCTTCGTCAGCGATCAGCGGTTCAACGTGTCTGCCACGAAGGAAATCCAGCACACACGCCAGACTACCACCACCGCAATCACCAGCACAGCGAGCGGCCCATCCGGCACCACCAGCACCACGGAGCAGCTCACTTACCCGCTCAGCATCGACTACAGCTTGGTGCCCGCACTGAAAGGCTACTTCGCCCAGACCACCACGGTGGATCAGCAGTTCCTGGACACGCTGCTCCAGGTTACCGACGGGCTCCCCAGTGCGCAGACCGCGACCACCAACGCGGTCCAGACGACGGACACGTTGTTGTTCAATTCGGGCTTCCAGATCACCGGCAGCAATGGCCAAGCCTCGACGGCGGTGTTCGCGCGCACGGGCACGGACGCGCCTTGCTTCAAGCGGACCCTGGCGGCGACACGAAACGTGTTGTCTGAGGTGGAGACTGGTTGTTAGGCAAGCAAGCAATTCTTTTTTGAAAAAAAGAAACAAAAACTTTTGTTCTCTTGGAGAGCCGTCTGCTGAACGATCCGCGGCAACTTTGAAATGCTTCGGCGTATAGCGTGTCTTCGGCAGACGCTTACTCTAGAACCAGTGTTTTTTGGTTTTTTTCTGCTTGCTTCATTTTACCTGGCAAGTCGCACACCAGTATAGCTTGCGCCCACCAAGCACCTCTGAAAGCACAGCCTCTCCGCACACGCGGCAAGGCCGTCCTGCCCGATGCGACACGTACGTCGCATCGTCCCGCCGCACGGCCCCAGTCTTGCGCGCGCGGTCCTGCGTTTCCGTGGTTACGATCCGACCGGTCTTCACGCCGTCTTCCAGCAACACGGCAAGGTCGTTCCACATCGCCTGCCACGTGAGCTTCGACAACTCGCGACCCGGCTTGTGCGGTTCCAGCCGTGCGCGGAACAGCAGCTCCGCGCGGTAGATGTTGCCGATGCCGGCCACGATGTCCTGCCGCATCAAGAGCAGCGCCAGCGATGTGCGCGAGGTGTGCAGCTTCGCATAAGCCTTGTCAGGATCGGCGTCGTCGCGCAGCGGGTCTTCGCCCAGCCGCGCCATCGCCACCGCTTTTTCCGCGCTCGAGATTACCTCGCACGCGGTCGGCCCGCTGAGGTCTGCCACATGGGCTCCGGCCACCAGGCGCAGCCGGACCGCACCTAGCGGCGCAGGCGGGAACGCGTCCTCCGCATCCGCCTTGCGGCGCCTGCGGCCGATTCCGACCAGCCCCTCGCCGGCGAAGCGCCACATCCCGTATAGGCCAAGATGCACGCGCAACCACTGCTCGCCTGAAAAGCGCAGGAACATCTGTTTGCCCTGCGCTTCGGCCGACTGCAGCACGTGTCCGTCGAGCAGCGCGGCGCCGTCGGTAAAACGGCCTTGCGGAGAGCTGGCGTCGACCTGCTTGCCGGCAAACTGCGCGTTGAAGGCGCGCGCGAGGCGGTGGACTGTGTGACCTTCGGGCATAAGAAAGCAGTTCTTTTTTGAAAAAAAGAACCAAAAAACTTTTGCTTCTTTAGGGTAGGTCTATCCGGAAGTACCCGCGACAGCGGAGGCAAAGTTTTTTGGTTCTTTTTTCAAAAAAGAACCGCTTGCTTTCTTCCTAAGCGCTCTTCGCCATGATCTCGTCCGCCACGTTACGCGGCACCGGATCGTAGTGGTGGAACTGCATGGTGAACGAAGCACGACCCTTCGTCATGCTGCGAAGATGCGAGATGTAGCCGAACATCTCCTTCAGCGGCACGTGCGCGCGCACGATCACCGTCGAGCCCGAGCTCTCTTGGTTCTGGATCATGCCGCGGCGGCGGTTGAGGTCGCCCACCACGTCGCCCACGTGGTCCTGCGGCGTGGTGCATTCCACGTCCATGATCGGCTCAAGGATCACCGGGCCAGCCTTCTTCATGCCCTCGCGAAAACACGCCTTGGACGCGATCTCGAAGGCCAGTGCTGAAGAGTCCACGTCGTGGTATTTGCCGTCAATCAGCGTGTAGCGGAAGTCCACCGTCTGGAACCCGGCCAGCACGCCGGTGTCAGCCTGCACGCGGATGCCCTTTTCCACCGCCGGGATGTACTCCTTTGGCACGGTGCCGCCCACCACCTTGTTTTCGAACTCCACGCCGGTGTTGCGCTCCAGTGGCTCGAAGGTGATCTTCACCTCGGCGTACTGGCCGGAACCACCGGACTGCTT
>CAXUIR010000102.1:0-4901 GCA_964251005.1 uncultured Acetobacteraceae bacterium
CTGTCCGCGACAGCCGAGACAAAAGCTTTTTGCTTCTTTTTCTCGAAAAAGAAGGCCTTGCTTTCTTTACTGCCCAAGCCGCCCAAGCAAAGCGCCCGCCGAGTCCGGCGCACGCTGCTTGTCCCCGCTGATGAAGAACACGAAACACTCCCGTCGCACAGGCTTACCGGACACTGTCTGCGGCAGGTCGGACACGAGCTTTCCTTGCGACCAGGCGCGCACGCGGTCCGCCCAGCCGTCCAGCGCGGCCGGCGCGTAGCCCTCAGGCGCGTCCGCCCGGTTGTGCTGCAGCCGCGCGTAGATGAAGTCGGCAGTGACGTCGCCGCGCAGCGCGTGTTTGTCGCTTTCGATGATCGCCACGGCAACGTTGTGCTTCGCTGCGAGCGCAGGCCACGCAGGGTCGAGGAAGCTGGCATGGCGCGCTTCGACGGCGTGGCGCAGGCTGACGCCGCCGTTGCTGTTTGGCAGCAGCGAGAGGAACGCCTCCATCGTCGCAGCGTCGAACTTCTTGGTGTGCGGCAGCTGCCATAGGATCGGGCCGAGTTTGGCGCCCAGTTCCGCGAGGCCGGAACTGACGAAGCGCTCCACGGCCGGGCCCGCGGCGGACAGGTCCTTGCCGTGCGTCGTCGCGCGGTGCGCCTTGACGGCGAAGACGAAGTTCTCGGGTGCGGTGTCGCGCCAGCTGGCGAAGCTTTCCGGCGTCTGGTGGCGGTAGAAGGTGCCGTTGATCTCGATGGCGGTGACGTGGCGGCTTGCGTAGTGCAGCTCCTGCGCGTGCGGCAGACCCGGCGGGTAGAAGCTGCCGCGCCACGGGGCGAAGGTCCAGCCGCCGATGCCGACATGCACGGCGGCCATTTGCGCACGGCTCACGAGTGGTGCGCCGGGCTGAGCCTGGTGAACGCGCCCAGGGAGCACACGTTCTGGAACGTGTTGAGCCGGATCAACACCAGGTTGGAGCAGATCGTGTCCGATCCCGGGTCGGTCGGCGTGTAGGTGAAGCCGTTCGGGTCGGCGGCGAGGCCGGTGCACGGATAAGGCAGGTGGTTGGCCCACACGGTGCCGCCCTGCATGGTGAACAGGATGGTGCTGTCGTCCGGCCTCTTGGTGCTTTGGATTTGGTAGCTGCGCAGGCAGACGGACGGCGACGCGGCTGCTTGGCCGGTGACCGGCGAGAGGCAGGCAAGACATGTGAGAAGCAGTTTCGTGCGGGCCAACGCGAGTACCTCGATGTAGGCGTCAGCGTTGCATGCTGGCACGCGGGCAGCAAACGGTAGGTTGCTCGTCCGTGTAGTAAAGCGATCATAAATCGCGACCCTTCGAAGTCCGGCGAGGACGGCATTTGCTTCTGTTGTTGCGGAGGTTCTGCGATGCGCTTGCAGCTTGGCTTTCGCTGTCACCAGCCGGGATTGGGACTGGTGTAAGCAAGGTCAGGGGCTTTGCCCCCGAACCCCCACCAGGGCGAGGCCGCCCTGGACCGGCTTTATAGAAGGCAAGGTAGGGGGCATACTGGCGGATATCGGCGACACGCCCGCGCGCTCCCTTCCTTGCCTTCCATGTGAAATGGGGTCCGACTGGCCGCGTCGTGCGAAGCACGCTGGCGCGTGACGGGGCCAGGGGCGTCACGCGAGGGCGTGCCATGCACGACGCCCCCGGCCTTGCCTTCCTTGCCGAACCCCCCGCGCCGGCCTATGTAGCGCCGCCAAGGCAGCCGAGGAGCGAGGCCATGGCCCCCGACACCATCAGCAACCAGGGCCTACACCAGCGTATCGCCGAGGCGTTGGCCTTCGACGACGTGCTCGTCGTCCCCGCCTACTCCCAGGTGCTGCCCGGCAAGACCGACACCCGCACCCGCCTGACGCGCACCATCGGCCTGAACATCCCGCTGCTCGCCGCCGCCATGGACACCGTCAGCGAGGGCCCGATGGCCATCGCCATGGCGCAGCAGGGCGGCATCGGCGTCATCCACAAGAACCTCACCGTGGACGAGCAGGTCGCCCAGGTCCGTTCGGTGAAGAAGTTCGAATCCGGCATGGTGGTGAACCCCGTCACCATCCGCCCCGAACAGACGCTGGCCGACGCACGCGCGCTGATGGCGCACTGGCGGATCAGCGGCATCCCCGTGGTCGAAGCCAACGGCCGCCTGGTCGGCATCCTCACCAACCGCGACGTGCGCTTCGCCACCGACCCGTCCATCCCGGTGCGCGAGCTGATGACGCACGACAAGCTGGTCACCGTCACCGGCAACCCCGGCGCCGACGAAGCACGCCGCCTGCTGCACCACCACCGCATCGAAAAACTGCTCGTGGTCGACGAGGCGTTCCGCTGCGTGGGCCTGGTGACCGTGAAGGACATGGACAAAGCGCAGGCCCACCCGCTGGCCAACAAGGACGAGCTCGGCCGGCTGCGCGTGGCGGCGGCCACCGGCGTGGGCGACGACGGCCAGGCGCGCGCCGAGGCGCTGATCGACGCCGGTGTGGACGTGATCGTGGTCGACACCGCGCACGGCCACAGCGCCGGCGTGCTGGCGCAGGTGGACCGCATCAAGCGCCTGTCCAACGCGGTGCAGGTGGTGGCCGGCAACGTTGCGACACCGGAAGGTGCGGCCGCGCTGATCGATGCCGGTGCGGATTGCGTCAAGATCGGCATCGGGCCCGGCAGCATCTGCACCACCCGCGTGGTGGCGGGCGTCGGTGTGCCGCAATTCTCCGCGGTGATGGAGACGGCGGCGGAGTGCGCGCGCCACGACATCCCTAGCATCGCCGACGGCGGCATCCGCACCAGCGGCGACATCGTGAAAGCCATCGGCGCCGGCGCGGAAGCGGTGATGGTCGGCAGCCTGCTCGCCGGCACGGACGAGGCGCCCGGCGAAGTGTTCCTGTATCAGGGCCGGTCCTACAAATCCTATCGCGGGATGGGCAGCATCGCGGCGATGTCGCGCGGCTCGGCGGACCGCTACTTCCAGCAGGAAATCACCGACAGTTTGAAGCTGGTGCCGGAAGGCGTGGAAGGCCGCGTCGGCTACAAGGGGCCGATGAGCGGCGTGGTGCACCAGTTGGTGGGCGGCTTGCGCGCGGGGATGGGATACACCGGGGCCGCAACGGTGGCGGAGCTGCGGGCGAACACGCAGTTTCGGCGGATTACCGGGGCGGGATTGCGGGAAAGCCACGTGCACGACGTGGCGATCACGCGGGAGGCGCCGAATTATCGGCAAGAGTAAGAAAGCAGTTCTTTTTTGAAAAAAAGAACCGAAAAACTTTTGTTCCGGATGTCGCGGATCGTTCTGCAGCGTGCAACTCAGGAGACTTGCCAGCGGCGCTGGACTACGACGCGTCGACGCCCGGCAAGGAAGGCAAGGCCTTCTTTTTTGAAGAAAAGAAGCAAAAGAGTTTTGGTCCTGCTGTCTCCAAAGTTCTGCAAAGCGCGTCCAAGAAAGCAAAAGTTTTTTGGTTCTTCTTTTCAAAAAAGAACCGCTTGCTTGCCTGTCACCGGTCAAGGTCTGAGACGGTCGGTAGCAAAAGATTTTTGCTTCTCGTTTTCAAAAAAGAAGGCCGCGCTTTCTTGACCCCCTCGGCCCGCCTGCTTGGCGCGATAGAACTGCTAGAAGAGATAGGTTCTGCCGGCCGCAAGCCAGCCGACGCCGTCGCCAACGCCTTTTTCCGCGAGCGCCGGTTCATCGGCTCCGGCGACCGCCGCGCCGTCTCCGACCGCGCCTGGGGCGTGTTGCGTGCCCGCCGCCGGCTCGGCTGGTGGCTGGCGCGCGCGGGGGCGACGCCGGCGCCGCGCCTGCTGGTGGCCGCCTCCCTGCTGCTGGAAGGTTGGACCATGGCCGGCCTGGAACAGGGCTTTTCCGGTGGCCAGTTCGGCCCGGCGCCGCTCGGCACCGAGGAACGCGCGGTGTTGCGCCCGCTGGAAGGCCGCGCGCTGGACCACCCCAGCATGGACGAGGCTACCCGCCTGGAAGTACCCGATTGGATCCTGCCGCACCTGCAAGCCCGCTTCGGCGACGACCTGTCGGCCGAGATGGCGGCCATGGCCGAACCGGCACCGCTCGACCTGCGGGTGAACGTGCTGAAATCCACCCTGGCGGACGCCCGCGCGGCGCTGCTGGCCGAGGGGATCGAGGCCGCGCCCCCGCCCTACTCGCCCTGGGGCCTGCGCGTGGCGCACCGCCGCGCGGTGACGTCCGGCGCCGCGTTCCAGACCGGGGCGGTGGAGATACAGGACGAAGGCAGCCAGCTGGTCGCGCACCTGGTGGGTGCCGCCCCAGGCCTGCGGGTGGCCGACTGGTGCGCCGGCGCCGGCGGCAAGACGCTGGCCATCGCGGCCACGATGGAGAACCGCGGCCACGTGGTCGCCTGCGACGTGAGCGAGCCCCGGCTTGACGGCGCCGTCAAGCGCCTGCGCCGTGCCGGGGTGCACAACGTGGAGCGGCACCTGACCGTGGCCGGCGACAAATGGGCCAAGCGCCGCGCGCAGACGTTCGACCGGGTTCTTGTTGACGCGCCCTGCACCGGCACGGGAACATGGCGCCGCAACCCGGACGGAAGATTGCGCCTGACCGAGACCGACCTTGCCGAGCTGACATCGAAGCAGGCTGCCATCCTGGACGCGGCACAGCGCCTGGTGCGGCCGGGCGGACGGCTGGTGTATGCGACGTGCTCGCTGCTGGAAGAGGAGAACGAGGCGCAGGTGGAAGGCTTCCTGACACGCCATCCCGGCTTCCGCGTGGTGCCGGCCTCTGCCGTGTGGGGGCTGGCGGCGCCGATGCCCTGCGCGGACCCGTTCCTGGTGCTGACGCCGCGCCGCCACGGCACCGACGGGTTCTTCGGCGCGCTGCTGGAGCGGGTGCCAGCGGCGGGGGGGGGGGGGGGGCGGGGGGGGGGGGGGGGGGGGGGGGCGGG
>CAXUIR010000102.1:4911-7610 GCA_964251005.1 uncultured Acetobacteraceae bacterium
CCGCACGGTTACCCGGGGGGGGCGGGCCGAGGTGACGGACGCCACCGCGATCGGCGCGGTGCACGTGGCGGCCTGGCGCAGCGCCTACCCGGGCATACTGCCGGACGACTACCTGGCCAACCTCTCGCCCACGCGGCTGGCACTTCACTACCGCGCGGCCATCGCGTCCGGGTCCACGGTGATGGTGGCGGCGAGCAAGGGGCAGGGGCCGCGCATCGTGGGATTCACCACCGCCGGGCCGCCGCGCACGCCGGGCCTGGGCGAAGCGGAGATCGAGACGCTGTACGTGCTCGACGACTGGCGCGAGCAGGGGGTGGGGCGGCGGATGATGCGAGCGACGGCGAGCCAGCTGATAGCGCGCGGCTGCGGCTCGGCGTTCGTGTGGGTGCTGCGGGACAACCCGAGCCGGTGGTTCTACAGCCGGCTGGGCGGGCAGACGGCGGCCGAGGGGCAAACGCGGGTGGCAGGCGTGGCGTTGCCGCAGGTGGCTTACCGGTGGAATCCGATCGACCGGTTGTTGCCGGCGGTGGCGACGGGGTAGCAGCGCGCGCGAGACGACGGAATAAAACCGATGCCGCAACTTACCAAGTTTCTGATCGGGTCGGTCGCGTCTGCACTGATCTTTACGACCGTCGGCCCCGCACGTGCTGACCCGCCGCCGGAACTCTACGCGCTGATGACGTGCGACATTAAACACAGCCATTTCTCGCTGAAGACGCTGGTCTCCGACTCTCCCTACGACAACTCCGTGCAGGCCAGTGCCGACCCGAAGGTGACCACGCGCATCACTTTGTCAGGCAAGGCCGTCCATGCGTGCAGGCTGCCAGGATACACGGTGGACGTTCGGACCGACTTTCGCGGCGGGACAGACCACGGCGAGTGCGCGGTCTGGGACAAGGGCGGCTTCCACGTCCGGGTGAACGGCGCGGAGGTTACCTACCTGCCGGCACCCCGATGTAGCCAAACCGAACGTCATGACCTGGACATGCAAGTCACAGCAGGACGTGGCTCACCATCAGTCTGGACGACGGATTGCGTTCTTGAGAGTGATTACCAGCATACTTTCGATGCCGTCTCCGCCTGCAGGCTCGTCAAGATACCTTAGGCGCGACTGGTGATATTCGGTCGCAGCTCGCCTGCACAGAGCATGACGTCATAGCCGCTGGCAGACAAAGCAAGCAGTTCTTTTTTGGAAAAAAAGAACCAAAAAACTTTGTTCCCTTGGGCGCGCGTTGCGGGAAACTCCGCGACAGCCGGACCAAAAGTTTTTTGATGCTTTTTTTCAAAAAAGCAGGCCTTGCTTGTTACAATGTCAGCGCCGCGCGCGCAACGACCTAGACGTGAAAACTCTCACCGCACCCGCACCGGCCCTTCTCGTTCGGATTGGTGAAGGTGAACCCCGCGCTCATCGTCTTCTGCTCGTAGTCCATGATCGTGCCGATCAGGAACAGGCTTGCCTTGCGGTCCACCAGCACGGTGAGGTCCTGGTCGCGGACCACCTCGTCGCCGGCGCCGGGTTCGGCCACCCAGGTCATGTCGTAGGCGAGGCCCGAGCAGCCCTTGGTGTTGACGCTGATGCGCAGCAGGCGGCCGTCGCCGTGCTCGTACAGCGCACGCAGACGGGCGGCGGCGGCCTCGGTCAGCGTCATCAGCGGCGGCAACGCGCGACGCGCGCGGACGGGGGCGGCGGATACGTTTTGGTCCATCGCGATAGCTCCGTTCAGAACATGTTCAGCGCGAGGCGGGCGTCTTCGGACATGCGGCTCGGGTCCCACGGCGGGTCCCACACGGTTTCCACGTCCGCGGACGTGACGCCTGGCACTGCCAGCACCGCCTCGCGCACTTGAACCGGCAGCTCCTGCGCGCTCGGGCAGCCGGGCGCGGTCAGCGTCATCTCCACCTTCACGGCGCCGGCGTCGCTGATCTCCACGGCGTAGATCAGGCCGAGCTCGTAGATGTTCACCGGAATTTCCGGGTCGTAGATGGTGGCGATGGCGTCTAGCAGCGCGGTCTCGCTGGGCAGCGCGATGGCCTCGCCGTCCGGCGTCCAGCTCCCCACCACCGCGGTGGCGTGGCCGGTGCGCTCTTCGGCGTCGTCATGCAAATCGTCAATCATGCGATGCAACCTCATTGTGGCGGTCGAGTGCAGCCACCAGCGCGGACCACGGCAACGTCGCGCATTTTACCCGGCTTCGATACTCGGACACGCCGGAAAGCGGGCGCAGAACCTGCAACGCTGCGTCCTCGGACGCGCTGTCCCCGGTGCGTGCGAGTTGTTCGAAATCGGCCGCCAGCGCGCGGATGGACGCGGCGTCCCGGCCGCGCACCAATTCCGCCATCAAGTCGGCCGACGCCATGGAGATAGCGCAGCCGCGTGCCTCGTAGGCGGCGTCGGCCACTGTGGCGTCTGGCGCGAAGGAGACGCGCACCTCCACCTGGTCGCCGCAAAGCGGGTTCTCGCCGCGGGCACAGGCGTCGAACGGGTCGAGGCGGTGCATGTGGCGCGGGTTGCGGCTGCGGTCCAGGATGGTGTCCTGATACAGGTCGCGCACGTCGTCGAAGTTGGGGGCGGTGGTCTGCGTGCTGGTCTGCGCGGCGCTCATTGGAAAAAGCCGCGTATGCGCACCAGCGTGTCGGCCAGCGTGTCGATCTCGCTTTCCGTAGTGTAGATGCCGAAACTGGCGCGCGCGGTGCTGGAC
>CAXUIR010000103.1:0-7578 GCA_964251005.1 uncultured Acetobacteraceae bacterium
CTCATCGACCTGGCGGCCACCCAGAGCCTCGACGTGCGCGCGGCCGCCGCCCGCATCGTGCAGGCGGACCAGGCGGCGCGCGTGGCCGGCAGCCCGCTGTTGCCCGGCATCACCGGCACGCTCGGCCAGACCTACGAGCGCACCGGCAGCCAGAGTAGCGGCGGCCTCTCCGCCAGCCGCCTGGGCGCGCTCACCGGCAGCACTGGCGCCGGCTCAACCGGCAGCAGCTCGGCTCTTACCAGCCTGCTCGGCGGCGGCCACCGTTACACCGACACCCGCATCTACTCGGCCGAGCTGAACGCCTCCTACCAGGTGGATTTCTGGGGCCAAAACCTCGACGCCCTGCGCGCCGCACTCGCCACCGCCCAGTTCAGCCGGTTCGACGCGCAGACCGTGTGGCTGACCACGTCGAGCTCCATCGCCACCACCTACTTCCAAGCGGCCGGCTACCGCGACCGGCTGGCCATCGCCGAGGGCAACCTGAAATCCTCGCTCGACGTGCTGGCCGCCTACCAGGCGCGCCTCACGGTCGGTACCGCCAGCCTGCTCGACGTCAGCCAGCAGGAAGCGCTGGTCGCCGGCTACCGCGCGCAGATCCCGGCGCTGCGCAGCTCCTACGAGCAGGAGCGCATCGCGCTCGGCGTGCTGGTCGGCATCCCCCCGGAGAGCATCGAGATCAATCCCAAGCCGCTGGTGGTCACCGCCTTGCCGGAGATCGCCCCAGGCCTGCCGGCCGACCTGCTGCGCCGCCGCCCCGACGTGGAGTCCGCCGAAGCCCAGCTCGTCTCGCAGAACCAGACGGTGCGGCAGGACCTCGCCGCCTTCTTCCCCTCCCTCACGCTGACCGGCTCGGGCGGCCTGTCCAGCCTGTTCCTCTCCAGCATCACCGGCCCTGGCACGGTGGTGGCGAGCCTGATGAGCCAGCTGACCCAGACGATCTTCGACAACGGTGCGAAGTCCGGCACCCTCGGCCAGGCCAAGGGCCGCTACCAGGAGCTCGTCGCCGACTACGCGAAAGCCGTGCTGCAGGCCTTCACCGACACCGAGACGGCACTGACCCAGGCCAGCTTCGACGCCGAGCAGCAGCGCCTGGAGGAGGAGGCGGTGCGCACCGCCCAGCGCTCACTCGACATCGCCCGCGCCCAGCTCACCGTCGGCACCATCGACATCATCACCGTGCTGAACACCCAGACCACGCTGTTCGGCGACCAGGACACCCTGGCCCAGGTGCGCATCGCCCGCTTCGAGGCGATCGTCTCCCTATATAAGGCGCTGGGCGGCGGCTGGTCCGGCCCGGTCCTCGCCGCCCCACCCCACACGGTGTACCCGCCCTCATGAGACGCTTCCGCACGCCCATCATCACCGTCCTGGTCATCGTCCTGGTGCTGGCCGGCATACGCGGGCTGGTGGCCATGCGTGCCAGGCCGAAAAAGACCGCCGCGGTGGACACCTCCATCCCGGTCGCCACCGCGCAGGCCAAGGTGGCGGACGTGCCGCTGTCGGTGGACGGCATCGGCACCGTGCAGGCGCTCAACACCATCAACATCCACCCCAACGTGGACGGGCCGCTGACCGAGGTGGACTTCAAGGAAGGCCAGGACGTGCGCGCCGGCCAGGTGCTCGCCCGTATCGACAGCCGCATCTACCAGGCCACCTACGATCAGATGGTCGCGAAAAAGGCGCAGGACGAGGCCACGCTCGCCAACGCGCAGCACGACCTGCAGCGCTACGACAAGCTGGTGAAGACGCAGTACACCACCCTGCAGCAGGCCGACACGCAGCGCGCCACCGTGGCGCAGACCGAGGCGATCGTCCGCCAGGACCAGGCGCAGATCGACAGCGCACACACCAACCTGGGCTACACCACCATCACCGCCCCGGTCGACGGCCGCGTCGGCATCCGCCAAGTGGATCTGGGCAACCTCGTGCACAGCACGGACGTCACCCCGTTGACGGTGCTGACCACGCTGAAACCCATCTCGGTGGTGTTCACCCTGCCGCAGCAGACCCTGGCCGAGGTCACCACCGCTATCGCCGCCGCGCATAGCCAAGGGGGAGCCGAGGTCGAGGCCCTGCCGCAGGAAGGCGGCGACACGGACGGCGACGACGACACACCGAAGGTGCTCGATCGCGGCCGGGTGGCGGTGCTGGACAACGAGGTGGACCAGAACACCGGCACCATCAAGCTGAAGGCGACCTTCCCCAACCCGGCGCTGCGGCTGTGGCCAGGCGCGTTCGTCAACGTACGCCTGTTCCTGCGAGTGGACCGCAACGTCATCGCGGTGCCCACGGCGGCCATCCAGCGCGGGCCGCAGGGCGCGTTCGTCTACACGCTGGACCACGACGTGGCGCACCGCCATCCGGTTACCGTGCAGCGGCAGACCGAGCAGGTGGCCATCGTCAGCCAGGGCCTCTCGCCCGGCGAGCTGGTGGTGACGGACGGGGCGTCGCGGCTGACCGAGGGGTCGCGCGTGCGGGCGCAAGGCAAGGCGTAAAGAAAGGCCTTCTTTTCTGAAGAAAAGAAGCAAAAGACTTTTGACTCCGCTATCGCGGTATTCTCCGGCGAGCGCGCGACAGCGGAGTCAAAACTTTTTTGGTTCTTTTTTTCAAAAAAGAACTGCTTGCTTTCGGTCCAGGATTTGCAACCTTGCGCCCATGGCCGACGCCGACGCCCTAATGGCCACACGCGTGATCGACACTCACTGCCCGTACTGCGCCCTGCAATGCGGCATGTCGCTGCACGAGACCGACCAGGGCTGGACCGTCGCCGCGCGCGACTTCCCCACCAACAAGGGCGGCCTGTGCCGCAAGGGCTGGAGTGCGGCCACGCTGCTGTCCTCGCCCGACCGGCTGACCACCCCGCTGGTCCGCCCGCGCCGGGGCATGCAGCTGCAGCCCGCCTCGTGGGACGAGGCGCTCACCCGCGTGGCGGACGGCTTCAACGCCATCCGCGGTCAGCACGGCCCCGACGCCATCGGCGTGTTCGGCGGCGGCGGGCTGACCAACGAGAAGGCCTACATGCTGGGCAAGTTCGCCCGCGTGGCACTCGGCACCGCGAACATCGACTACAACGGCCGGTTCTGCATGTCGTCGGCCGCGGCATCCGGCCTGCGCGCCTTTGGCATCGACCGCGGACTGCCCTTCCCGCTCGCCGACATCCCGCAGGCCGAGGTGATCCTGCTGCCCGGTGCCAACCCGGCCGAGACGATGCCGCCGATCATGCAGTATTTCGAGGCGCAGCGGGACCAGGGCGGCAAGCTGATCGTCGCCGACCCGCGCCGCACCGCCACCGCGCGGGTGGCCCACCTGCATTTGCAGCTGACCCCCGGCACGGACGCCGCACTGGCCAACGGCATGCTGCACGTGGCGATGCGCGACAAGCTGATCGACACCGACTTCATCGCCGCGCGCACCTCCGGCTTCGCCGCCGTGCAGCGCGTCTGCAAATCCTACTGGCCGGACCGCGCCGAACGCATTTC
The DNA here is from genome assembly GCA_964251005.1 of uncultured Acetobacteraceae bacterium. Taxonomy (GTDB): domain Bacteria; phylum Pseudomonadota; class Alphaproteobacteria; order Acetobacterales; family Acetobacteraceae; genus BOG-908. Next base: position 3,480 of record CAXUIR010000103.1, read on the forward strand.
CGGCGTGCCGGCGGGCCTGATCGAGCGTGCGGCGCACATGCTGGGCGAAGCGGCCAGTGCGATGGTGCTGAGCGCGCGCGGCGCCGAACAGCAGAGCCACGGCTCGGACAACGTGGCCGCCTTCATCAACCTGGTCCTCGCCCTCGGCCACTGCGGCAAGCCGTACTCCGGCTATGGCTGCCTGACCGGCCAGGGCAACGGCCAGGGCGGGCGGGAGCACGGCCAGAAAGCCGACCAGCTGCCCGGCTACCGCAAGATCGACAGTTCGAGCCACCGCGCGGAGGTGGCCGCGGTGTGGGGCGTGCACCCGGACAGCCTGCCGAAAGCCGGCCTGTCGGCCTGCGAACTGCTCGATGCGATGGGCGGCAGCGTTCGCGGCCTGTTCGTGCTGGCCTCCAACCTGCTGGTCTCGGCGCCGGACGCCGACCGCGTGGCGGGCGGGCTCGCCGGGCTGGACCTGCTGGTGGTGGCCGACATGTTCCTCTCGGAAACCGCGCAGCGCGCCGACGTGGTGCTGCCGATCACCCAGTGGGCCGAGGAGGACGGCACGATGACCAACCTGGAAGGCCGCGTGCTGCGCCGCCGCCGCGCCAGGCCGCCGCCGCCCGGCGTGTGGTCCGACCTGAAGGTGATGCACGCCTTGGCCGAACGGCTCGGCTGCGACGCAAGCTTCGATACCCAGCCGGAACAGGCTTTTGACGAACTACGCCGCGCCAGCGCCGGCGGTGCGGCCGACTACGCCGGCATCAGCTACGGCCGCATCGACGCCGAGGACGGCGTGTTCTGGCCCTGCCCTGACACTGGCCATGCCGGCACGCCGCGCCTGTTCCTCGACCGCTTCGCAACCGTTGACGGCCGCGCCCGCTTCCACCCCGTCGAGTTCCGCGGCGCCGCAGAGACGCCGGACCGCGCGTTCCCCTACGTGCTGACCACCGGCCGCGTGCTGACCCACTACCAGCCCGGCGCGCAGCCCCGCCGGGTGCCAGAGCTGGCGCAAGCCGAGCCGGCCGCGGTCGGCGAGATCCCTGCCGACACCCCCCGCGGCCTGGGAATCGCCGCCGGCGACATGGTGCGGCTGACCACGCGCCGCGGCAGCATCGAGGTGGCCGCCCGGATCACCCGCGACATCCGCATGGACACGCTGTTCGTGCCGTTCCACTGGGGCGGCAAGTCGTGCGCCAACCTGCTGACCAACCCGGCGCTGGACCACCTCTCCCGCATGCCGGAGTTCAAGGCATGCGCCGTGCATGTCGCACGCTCCGGCCCCCGCGCCGGCTCCTCCACTGCGCCAAGGACCACATGATCGATTCTGTGCCTCGCTTCCTCAACGGCGCGTTTGCCCTTTCCGGCCGCGGCCTCGCCGCACCTGCGCTGCTGGACGCCTCGCTCGCCTACGTGGTGCCGTCCGACAAGCGGGCGCAGCTGATCTACCTGCGCGCCGGCAACTCCTCCGGCGAGCTGGTCTGCCTGTCGATGATGCAGGACGGCCGCGCGGTGCGGCTGTTCCCAGTGGGCGCCAAGGCGTCCGTCCACGTGCCGCTGGCGGTGGTCGAGGACCTGCGGCCCGGCACGCGGATCGAGGTGTTCGCAGCCGCCCCCGAGGGCGTCTCGGCCACGGTCATCGTCGACATCGGGCTGATCGAAATCTGAGCGGGGCCCGGCATGCGACGCGGCCACGATCATCGTCGACATCGGGCTGACCGAAATCTGAACGGCGACCCCGGCCCGCGTCGCCGCCACGGTGACGGTCGTCATCCGGCTGATCGAAATCTGAGCAGGACTGGCCAATGAGCAAGCAATCCCTGGTAGTCGTCGGCAACGGCATGGCCGGCGCGCGCGCCGTCGAGGAGGTGCTGGCCCGCGGCGGCGCCGAGATGTTCGACATCACGATGTTCGGCGACGAGCCCTACGGCAACTACAACCGCATCCTGCTCAGCAACGTGCTCAGCGGCGTGCAGGACAGCGCCGACATCTTCATGAACCCGCTCGCCTGGTACGAGGAGAACGACATCACCCTGCATGTCGGGGCAAAGGTGACCGAGATCGACCGCGCCGCCCGCATGGTGCAGTCGGCTGCCGGCATCCGCGCGCGTTACGACGTGCTGCTGATCGCCACCGGCAGCCGCGCCTTCATCCCGCCGATGCGCGGGCTGAACAAGGCGGACGGCACGATGAAGCACGGCGTGTTCGGCTTCCGCACCATCGACGATTGCGACGGCATCGTGTCCGCGGCCAAGCAAAGCCAGCGCGCGCTGGTGATCGGCGGCGGCCTGCTCGGGCTGGAGGCGGCGCGCGGCCTGCTCAACCACGGCTGCGAGGTGCACGTGGCCCACCTCGGCAAGCATTTGATGGAGGCGCAGCTCGACACCACCGGCGGCGCGATGCTCAGCCGGGCGATGCAGAAGATGGGCGTGCACATCCACCTGGGCACGCTGACCGAGGAAATCCTCGGCCAGGACAGCGTCACCGGGGTCGCGTTCAAAGACGGCACCACGCTGGACTGCGAGATGATCGTGGTGGCCGCCGGCATCCGGCCGAACGCGGAGGTCGGCCGCAGCGCCGGGCTGACGGTGGAGCGCGCCATCGTGGTGGACAACCACATGCGCTCGGTGGACGACAGCCGCGTCTACGTGGTGGGCGAGTGCGCGCAGCACCGCGGCAAGGTCTACGGCCTCGTGGCCCCGCTGTGGGACCAGGCGAAAGTTTTCGCCGACCAGGTGACCCGCACCGACCGCGACGCCGCCTATCACGGCAGCAAGCTGGCCACCAAGCTGAAGGTGATGGGCGTCGAGCTCGCCTCGATGGGCCTGACGGAGCCTCAGGACGAGCGCGACGAGGTGATCCAGTTCAGCGAGGCGCGGCACGGCACCTACAAGAAGCTGATCGTGCGCGAGGGCCGCCTGGTCGGCGCCATGCTGATGGGCGACATCAGCAAGGCCGCCTACCTGATGCAGGCCTTCGACCGCGACAGCCCGTTGCCGGACGAGCGCCTCTCGCTGCTGTTCGACCTCGGCACGCCGGCGCAGAAGGTCACGCTGGACGAGATGCCGGCCGAGGCACAGGTGTGCAACTGCAACGGCGTGACCAAGGCGGCGATCGGCGCCTGCGTGGCCGCCGGCGCGCGCACCGCAAAGGCGGTGATGCAGTCGACGCGTGCCGGCATGGGCTGCGGGTCCTGCAAGTCGCTGGTGGGCGAGGTGGTGGACTGGTTCTGCGGCGGTGCGGCCGAGGAAGATCCCTCGGTGCACTACTACGTGCCGGCGATCCCGATGGCCAAGCCCGAGCTGGTCGCCGCCGTGCGCGCGCAAGGGCTGCGCTCGGTCTCTGCAGTGTTCGCAGCACTGGCGGTGGACGGCAAGCCGGACGCCGCGAGCAAGCCGGCGCTGGCCTCGCTGCTGGCGACGCTGTGGAACGACGAGTACGACGACGAACGCGACGCACGCTTCATCAACGACCGCGTGCACGCCAACATCCAGAAGGACGGCACCTTCTCCGTGGTGCCCGAAATGCGCGGCGGCGTGACCACGCCGGACGAGCTGCTGCGCATCGCCCAGGTGGCGGTGAAATACGCCGTTCCGCTGGTCAAGCTCACCGGCGGCCAGCGCATCGACCTAGTGGGCATCGCCAAGGACGACCTGCCGCGCGTGTGGGCAGACCTCGACATGCCGGCCGGGTCTGCCTGGGGCAAGAGCTACCGCACCTGCAAGAGCTGCATCGGCACCGATTTCTGCCGCTTCGGCCTGGGCGACAGCATGGGACTTGCTGCCAAGATCGAGACCAAGTTTCGCGGCATCGACAGCCCGGGCAAGCTGAAACTCGCCACCGCCGGCTGTCCGCGCAACTGCTCCGAAGCGATGGTGAAGGATGTGGGCGCGGTGGCCATCGGCGACAACCGCTGGGAGATCTACGTGGGCGGTGCCGCCGGCTCGCACATCCGCAAGGGCGACGTGCTGTGCACGGTCACCGGCGAAGACGCGGTGATGCAGATCACCGGTCGCTTCATGCAGTGGTATCGCGAGAACGCAAAGTACAAGGAACGCACACCCACTTTCATCGAGCGCATGGGCATCGAACGGGCACGCGCCGTGGTGGTCGACGA
>CAXUIR010000104.1:0-7578 GCA_964251005.1 uncultured Acetobacteraceae bacterium
CCTTCTTTTCTGAAGAAAAGAAGCAAAAGACTTTTGTCACGGCTGTCGCGGACCTCTCCGCGCGGCGTACCTTTTGGTTCTTTTTTTCAAAAAAGAACCGCTTGCTTCCTTCCGGAGTCGCCGCAAATGCCAGGCCGTCCACTGCTCCTGCTAGCGTTGCTGGCTGCCGCCCCCGCTGCAGCCGCGCCGTTGGACCCGCTGGTTGCCTTCGCCCCGCTCACCCTGCCCACGCCGCCCGGCACCACCCGTTCCGCCGGCGGCATACCAGGCCCGGCCTACTGGCAGAACCGCGCCGACTACAGCATCCAGGCGCGGATCGAGCCCTCCACGCACACGCTGACGGCAACCGAAACCATCACCTACACCAACAACAGCCCCGACGCGCTCGACGTTCTGTGGGTGCAGCTCGACCAGAACATCTACCGGCGCAACGCGCGTGCCGCCGCCATGCCGCGCTACGAGAAGCGCGGGGCCGACGAGTTCACCGACGGCTACAAGCTAGGTGCCATCAGCGTGGAGCTCGACGGCAAGACCACCACGGCGCAGCGCATCGTTACCGACACGCGCCTGCAACTGCATCTGGCGACGAAGCTGGCGCACGGTGCACGCGCGCGCATCAGCATCGCCTACAGCTACACCGTGCCCGGTGTCTGGGGCGGCCGCACCGCTGTCACCAGCACGCCGCACGGCGACATCTACGAGATCGCCCAGTGGTTCCCACGCATGGCGGTCTACGACGACCTGCGCGGCTGGGACACAGCACCGTACCTCGGCAGCGAGTTCTACCTGGAATACGGCGACATCGACTACGCGGTGACCGTGCCGTGGGACTACATCGTTGCCGGTTCAGGCGCGTTGCAAAACTCCGCCGAAGTGCTGACGCAGACGCAACGCGACCGCCTGGCGCAGGCCGCCGGCAGCGACGGCACCGTGATGATCCGCACGCCCGCCGAAGTCGGCAGCGCTGCCAGCCGGCCCAGGCAAACCGGCGAGCAGACCTGGCATTTCCACATGGACCACACGCGCGACGTGGCGTTCACCGCCTCGCCGGCCTTCGTGTGGGACGCTGCGCGCATCAACCTGCCAGCTGGCAGCCACGCACTGGCGATGTCGGTCTACCCGCCGGAGTCGGCCGGACCCGAGAGATGGGGCCGCTCAACCGAGTACGTGAAGTTCGCCATCGAGCATTTCTCCGCCCGCTGGTTCACCTATTCCTGGCCGGTGATGGTCAACCTCGGCGGGCACGGCGCCGGCATGGAGTATCCCGGCATCGTCTTCGACGACAAAGCGGATGCCGGCCGCGACCTGTTCTGGATCACCACGCACGAGGTGGGCCACAGCTGGTTCCCGATGATCGTCGGTAGCAACGAACGCCGCGACGCGTGGATGGACGAAGGCTTCAACACCTTCATCGACGTCTACGCGTCCGACGTGTTCAACCACGGCGAGTACGCACCTAAGCGCGACTCGGAGTACGCCGAGCACGGCGGCAACCCTGTCGACGAGATACTGCCGACGCTGGCAGACCCGCACGCGCCCACCATCATGGCGCCGGCCGACCTGATCAGCGAAAAATACCGCCACCCGATCAGCTACTTCAAGCCGGCGCTGGGCCTGGTTCTGCTGCGCGAACAGATCCTCGGCGTGCAGCGTTTCGACCCGGCGTTCCGCGCCTACATCTCAGCCTGGGCCTACAAACATCCGGACCCGTCGGATTTCTTCCGCTTCATGGCCAGCGAAACCGGGGAGGACCTCTCCTGGTGGTGGCGCGCCTGGTACTTCAACAACGAGACCATGGACCTTGCAGTGAGCAAGGTGGCCTACGCACCCGGCGGGCCAAGCCACGGCCTGCACGTCGAGGTCACAGCACGCGACAGGCTGGTGATGCCGGCGATCATGGAGGTGCGCTTTCAGGACGGCACGTCCGAACGTATGCACCTGCCGGTGGAGGCCTTCTTCAAAGGTGCCACCGCGACCCTGGAGTTGCCGACGACGATGCCGGTGCACACGGTAACGATCGATCCGGATCACGCGTTGCCGGACTCGGACCGTAGCAACAACCAGAAGGCACCGGAGTAGGCAGACTTACGGTTGTCCACCAGACGTCTTGGGCCGGCTTACCTGTGACGAAAGCAAGCAAGCGGTTCTTTTTTGGAAAATAGAACCAAAAGACTTATGTTATTTGTGGTGCGCATCTGTTGATGGCGTTTGCTGTGACGGTCAGGAAGAAAGCAAGGTCTTCTTTTCTGAAGAAAAGAAGCAAAAGACTTTTGTTCCTGCTGTCGCGGAGTCTCCCGCAGCGTCTACTCAAGGGAACAAAAGTTTTTGGCTCTTTTTTTCAAAAAAGAACTGCTTTCTTTCTCCCGCCAACGTCCCTTGACGCCACGCTGCTACCTTATATCGTCCGCCGCGCCACATCCGGGACCAAGCCCTCGTGACGTTTTCTCGCCTGACCAAAGCAGCCCTGCTTGCCACCATCTGCTACGCGGGCGCCGCCACGGCCGCCCTGCCGCGCTTTCCGCAGCCGATGGGCGACAAGGTGGTGTTCGTCGCCGACGGCAATATCTGGATGGTGCCCAAAACGGGCGGCACGGCAATTCGGCTGACCAGTGCTGCGGGTCAGGACCTGTTGCCGCGCGTCTCCCCGGACGGCAAGTGGATCGCCTACACCGAGGCGAGCAACGCCGGCACCGACGTTTGGGTGATCCCCGCTGCCGGCGGGCAGGCGCGGCGCCTGTCCTACCACCCCACTGTGGAGGCCGGCACCGGCGGCCGCCACGCACCCGACAACATGGTGGTCACCTGGACGCCCGATTCCAGCGCCGTGGTGTTCCTCTCCAAGCGTAACCAGTGGAACGGCTGGATCGACGATGCGTACCAGGTGCCGGTTGCCGGCGGCACACCCACCAAACTGCCGCTGGACAGTGCGGTCGGTCTCATGACGTACGGCCCGAGCGGCCACGAGATCGCCTACAACCGCATCCTGCGCAACTTCCGCACCTGGAAGCGCTACAACGGCGGCCTGGCGCAGCAGGTGTTCACCTACGACCTGCAATCCCGCCGCCTGACGCAGATCACCGACTGGTCCGGCACCAACACCTCGCCGATGTGGGTAGGCCGCAAAATCTACTACCTGTCCGACCAGGACGAACACCGGCGCGCCAACATCTGGTGCTACGACCTCGACGCGAAGAAGACCCGCGAGGTCACGCACTTTACCGACTACGACATCGATTTTCCCGCCTACGGCAGCAACGCCATCACCTTCCAGCAGGGCGGCAGGCTTTACGTGCTCGACCTGCCTGACGAGAAGCTGCACGAGGTGGCGGTCTCCGTGCCGGACGACAACCCGCGCACCCGCCCGCACGTGGCCGACGCGAAAGACATGATCCGCGAGCAGGACATGGCGCAGGTGGTGGACTTCGCGCTCTCGCCGAACGGCAAGCGCACGCTGTTCTCCGCCCGCGGCGACGTCTTCAGCGTGCCCACGGAAGACGGCGCGACGCGCAACCTGACCAACACGCAGAACGCCGACGAGGACCATCCCGCCTGGTCGCCGGACGGAAAGTCGGTCGCCTACACAACCGACAGCAACGCCAACCAGCAGGTCGCCACCCGTCCGGCCGAGGGCGGGCCTGAAAAGCTGCTGACCAGCTTCAAGGAAGGCTATCTCTACGGCCCGATCTGGTCGCCCGACGGCAAGACGCTCGCGTTTTCCGACAGCGCGCACAGGCTGTGGACGGTCAGCGCCGACGGCGGCACCCCGCGCCAGGTGGCGCAGGACAGGCTGGCCGAGATACACGATCAGGCGTTCTCGCCGGACAGCCGCTGGCTCGCCTTCAGCATGGCGTTCAGCGACCACCGGCAACGGCGTGACCTGTATCTCTATGAGATCGGCACAGGCAAGTTGACGCGCCTGGGTCCGGGCAACAGCACCGACGCCAGCCCGGTGTGGTCGCCGGACGGCAAGTATCTGTATTTCGAGTCCAGCCGCAACGAGAACACCATCGTCTCCGACCAGGAGTTCGATTTTGCGGTGCTGAAGTCGACCGGCATCTACGCGATCCCGCTGGCAACCGACACCGCTTCGCCGCTGGCGCCACGGTCCGACGAAGCAAGCGACGATCCCGGCAAGCCCGACGCGAGCAAGCCGCACGCCGACAAGAAACCGAGCAGCGACAAGCTGGCCAGCGACAGCAGGACGGACCACCCGCCGGGCAAGCCGGTCGCCCCCATCCGCGTCGACCTGGACGGCATGATGGACCGCGCGGTGGCGGTTCCGGTGGACCCAGCCAACATCGCCCAGATGGACGCGGCCGGCGACAAGCTGGTCTACCTCACGCAGCCGATCTCGCTGATCGAGGGCAACCTGCCCGGCGAGAAATCGGCCTTGCACGTCTACGACTTTGCCAAACGCAAGGACGCGGTGGTGGCCGAGGACGTCGACAGCTACGCGCTTGCCGCCGGCGGCAAGCGCGTGCTGATCAGACACGCAAAGGACTACACCGTGCTCGACGTCAAGCCGGACGCGGAGCGCGACCACGACAGCGCCAACAAGCTGAACCTCGGCCACCTGCGCATTGTGGTCGATCCGAAGGCCGAGTGGGCGGAGATGTTCGACAACGCCTGGCGGCTGGAACGCGACTTCTTCTTTTCTCCAGTGATGAACGGGCAGAATTGGCAGTCGGTGCACGACAGCTACGCCAAGCTGGTGCCGACGCTGGGCTCGCGCGAGGACCTCAACTGGCTGATCGGCCAGGTGAACGCCGAGATCGGCAACTCGCACACCTACGTGGGCGGCGGCGACGCTGGCGACACCACGCCGAAAATCAAGCCGGCGCTGCTCGGCGTCGACTGGGCGCTCGACCCTGCGTCCGGCCGCTACAAGCTCGCCACCATCTACCCGGGCGACAACACGCGGGAAGAGTACCGCAGCCCGCTCGCCGAACCCGGCCTGGCGGTCAAGGCCGGCGACACCGTGCTGGCGATCAACGGCGTGAACCTGCACGCGCCCACCGACCCGGACAGCCTGCTGCAGCTGACCGACCCAGGCCAGCCGGTGGAGCTGACCGTGGCGGACAGCCCGACGAGTGCGCCGCGCCACATCCTGGTCAAACCGGTTGCCTCCGAGCTGAGCCTGCGAGAGCGCGCGCAGATTGCCCACAATCAGGCTGTGGTCGACAAACTCTCCGGCGGCCGGGTCGGCTACGTCTACATGTCGGACATGGAACAGCTTGGCCTGCAGCAGTTCGTGCGGCAGTTCTACAGCCAACTGGACCGCCAGGCGCTGATCATGGACGACCGCTGGAACGGCGGCGGCTTCGTGGCACCGATGGCACTGGAACGGCTGCGGCGCACGCTGGTCTCGCTCGGCGTCAACCGCGAGTCCGTTGTCACCACCGAACCGAACGAAGTGGTCAGCGGGCCGAAGATCGCGCTGCTGAACCACTGGTCCGCGTCCGACGGCGACATCTTCCCCTGGCTGTTCAAGCGCTACGGCCTGGGCCAGCTGCTCGGCACGCGAAGCTGGGGCGGCGTGCGCGGCATCCGCGGCAACTGGGGCATGATGGACGGCGGCTACGTCACCATTCCGGAAGACGCGCTGTTCACCCAGGACGGCAAGTGGGCGGTGGAGAACCACGGCGTGGATCCGGACATCACCGTGGAGAACGAACCGGCGGATTTGCTGGCGGGGCACGACAGGCAGCTGGAGGCGGCAGTGGACCTGATGATGAAGGCGATCGCGGGCAAGCCGGCGGGATTGCCGAAGCCGCCGCCGTTGTTGCCGCCTTATCCGGACTCTGGGATGGTGAAGCCGCAGCCGTGAGAAAGGAAGCAAGGCCTTCTTTTTCGAGAAAATGAAGCAAAAAGCTTTTGCTCCTTGAGTACACGCTGCGGGAGACTCCGCGACAGCAGGGACAGACTTTTTTTGCTGCTTTTTTCAAAAAAGCAGGCCTTGCTTTCTGGCTGCGGCAACTTGCTCTGGCCGTCTTTCCAGTTCCTGCCAGATCCTGGCGTCGCGCTGATAAAAATCCGGACGGAATTGGAGCATGCCAGCGGCATCCAGGAACACCGTGTCGTAGACGACGAACACCGGCACCGGCGTTGGCAGGTCGTGTCGCGTGGTGCTGCCCGTCGCGATCCCCTGGTTTATCCGGCTGATCGGTTGCTGCAGGAGCAAAGCCGCTAGTTCACGCGGGTTCTGCACGCGGATGCATCCGTGGCTGATGCGGCGATTGTCGCGGTTGAAGATGTACCTGTCCGGCGTGTCGTGCAGAAAGACGTCGAACCGGTTCGGCATGTCGAACATAACCAGGCCGAGCCCGGCATCGGGTCCGGGCAGTTGCTCGGCCTCGCCACCGGCCAACATGACCATGTGGTTCCGCGCAAGGTAGTTCGGGTCGCGGCTGATCTTCGGCAGTATCTCGGCTGCGACGATGTCTGCCGGGACAACCCACGGCGGGTCGAGAAAACTCGCGTCGATCGTGGCGCGGAACTCGGGCGTCTGGTTGCGCCTGACATCCTCGCCGACGACCACCCGCGCCGAGAAGATCGGCCGGCCGGCACGGTAAAGCGCCAATTGCTGTGCGGCCACGTTCACCCACACCCGATCCCCCGGCAAGGGCCGCGGCAGCCAGCGTTGACGCTCGAGGCCAACCTCGATCGTTCGCAGGCGAGCCGCGGCGAGCGTGTTGCCGGAAACGGCTCCTGGGCGATACGCGCGCAAGGCCTTGCGCAGTGCGAGGTAGGTTGGCGTCCGCGGCGCCAGCGCCTCGATGGCCGCTCCCGGATCGGGGCTGTCGATCGCAGCATCGAGCGCGGCCGCCACGTCGGTCGGCTCCGGCGCCAGAACCTCGTCGTCGCCTCGGCGCTCAACCGGCACAGCGCCGCGGGCTAACGCGTCCGCGTACGTCAAAAAAGCGTCGGACAACACCAGGTCTCGGTCGAGCGGCGGCAACGTTGCCGCGTGCCGCAGCAGGTCCGCGTGGAACAGATCCGGCTCGAGACCCTGATCGCCGGCGCGCAGCACGGCGTCCACCAGCGCGTGCGTTTGCGCCTGCCGGGTCGTCCAGACCGGCTCGAACCCATGGCGTGCGTAGAAGCGCTGCAGCAAACCGGCGTTCAGCCGGGCGCCGGCAACAACCAGTTCAGCCGCGCCGTCGAGCCGCGTGCGGAGTTCCGTTTCGGTTTGCTGCTGAGGTACACTAGTCGTTTCGGGATCCGAAACCATGTCGCAGGCACTCAGCGCACATGCTGCGAGGAGAGCGGTCAAGCCACCTGCGATCCTGGTGCGTCGGCGTCGTCGAGGTCGGGCGGGACTCGAAGGATTTTGGCGGCCGAAGCTGATCTGCCGCCCGTGCGTGTACACCCGTATCATCCCTCGACCTTTGTCCGCCCGCATAACTAACTATTTGACATTAAGTTTAGAATCGCCTTTACATCATGCTCCCGACGAATAGTTCGGGTAGGAGTAACGGATGATCGCCGTTTTTGACACACCACTGCGTCGCAAGTTGTTTCGTGGTGCGGCAATAGTTGCTGTCATCGTTCCCGTGGCACTGCTCGGGGCCTGTGCGG
>CAXUIR010000105.1:0-7560 GCA_964251005.1 uncultured Acetobacteraceae bacterium
AAGCGAGTAGCCCTTCGCAGCGACAAAACCGACCAAAGCTTCACCGCCATGGTCTTCCTGGCCGCAGCACTCGTGAACTCGCGTTGAATCTCGACAGACCCTAAAAAAAAGAAGCAAAAAACTTTTGCCTCCGCTGTCGCGGACTTATCCGGAGAGCGCGCGACAGCGGAGTCAAAAGTTTTTTGGTCCTTTTTTTCAAAAAAGGACTGCTTGCTTTCTGTGAGTCAGCATCAAGGCCGGCTGGTATGACTCGATACACTGAAAGAAGACACCATGGCAGTTGTGTCTCTAGGGCACCTTGCGAAGAAAGTCCGCACGCCGGCGCGGCACCGCGGGACGCCGTTCCCGTTGCTTCTCCGTAACGTCACACAACCGCCATGGCAGCGCGCAAGGGCCAGCACTAGGTTCCGCCCGCAAACCAAGAACCAGGATACCGATCATGCGCTCATTCCGTCCTGCCCTGCTGGCGACGGCCGTATTGGCCGGCGGCCAAGCCGCGGCCGCACCTGCCGTCACCTCCACCTACCAGCACGTGCTGGTGATCAGCGTGGACGGCATGCACGCGATCGACTTGGCCAATTACATCCAGGCACGTCCGGACAGCAACTTCGCCAAGTTGTCCCACCACGGCATCATCTACCCGAACGCCTTCACCACGGCGCCTTCAGACAGCTACCCCGGCCTGCTGGCGCAGTTCACCGGCGCCTCACCCAAGACCGCCGGCCTGTTCTACGACGACAGCTACGACCGCGAGGAATATCCGTCGGTCAACTTCTACGCGAGCCAGGGGCTGGCCGACCCGGGCTGCACCGGCAACCCGGGTACTGAAGTCACTAACTTCGAAGAGCTCGACAAGACCTACAACTTTGCAACGGCGCTGGTCTCCGACCTTACCGGCGGCGGTACGCTCGGCCGCGTGCAGACGCAGCTCGACCCTAACAACATGCAGCGCCGCGTCAAAGGCGGCAAATGCGTGCCGGTCTATCCGCACGACTACGTCCGCACCAACACGGTGTTCGAGGTGATGAAGGCCGCCGGCCTGTACACCGCCTGGTCGGACAAGCACCCGGCCTACGAATACCTCAACGGTCCGTCCGGCCACGGCGTGGACGACCTGTTCGCGCCGGAGATCAACTCGCAGGACACGCTCGACGAAGGCGCCAAGGCCGGCGACGACTACACCAAGAGCTACAAGGGCGTGCGCACCTACGACGCGATCAAGGTGGGCGCGGTGCTCAACTGGATCGACGGCTACTCCAGCACCGGTGCTGCCAAGCTGGCCGAGGCACCCGCGATCTTCGGGATGAACTTCCAGGCCGTCAGCGTCGGCCAGAAACTTGCCCACGCCGGCAACGCCGACTACCAGGCGCCAACACTCACCGGCGGCTACCTCGACAGCAACGCGACACCCGGCTCGGCGCTGACGGTGCAGCTGAAGTTCGTCGATGACTCGATCGGGCGCATGCAAAACGAACTCGCCGTCCAGGGCCTGGACCGATCAACGCTGATCATCGTCAGCGCCAAGCACGGCCAGTCGCCGATCGACGTGCGTGACCGCGTGACGATGAGCGACGCGCCGTTCCAGGCCACGCCCGGCTACGGCACGCATGGTTTCGAGATCTGCGACGACGAGGCGCTGATCTGGCTGGAGCCGGACCTGCAGAAATCCAGCTACGCGGCCGCCGAGAAATACCTCAAAGCGAACGCCGCGAGTCTGCACATCCTGCAGCTGCTCGACCGCACCTCGCTGACGCCGCTATACGGCGACCCCTACCACAACACACGCGTGCCTGACTTCATCGCGGTGACCGACCACGGCGTGATCTGCACCGGCGGCAGCAAGCTGGCCGAGCACGGCGGCTTCTCCGACGACGACCGTAACGTCGCACTGGTCGTCTCGGCCCCCGGCATCAAGCCGGAGATCGTGGAGGCGCTGACCTACACCACGCAGATAGCGCCCACGATCCTCAGCGCGCTCGGCCTTGATCCCGCGCAGCTTCAGGGCGTGCAGAAGGAGGGCACGCAGGTTTTGGGACACTAGGCGGCACGCTCAAAGCAAGCGGTTCTTTTTTGAAAAAAAGAACCAAAAAACTTTTGCCTCCGCTGTCGCGCGCTCGCCGGAAAGAGCTGCGACAGCCGTAGCAAAAGCTTTTTGCTTCTTTTTCTCGAAAAAGAAGCGCTTGCTTCCTTCGTTACGCCAGTGACAAACCCGCACGCCACAGATACCCTACCGGAATGAACTTGCTGGACACCTTCGCCCACGGACTCGTCAGCGTGCTCGGCGCCTTTGCCCGCATGGTGCTAGAGGTGCTGGACGGAGCTGAGGACGGCCTACGCGCCCTGCTGAGAAGCGGCGGCCTGTCGCCGGACCTGCAGACGGCCATCTTCATCCTGGTGCTCGTCACCTTCCTGGTCGGTGCGACACGCCTGCTACGCGGCCGCGTGCGCAGCACGGCCGCGCTGTTTCTGATCCTGGTGCTCGCCCACACGCTGGAGCGGATCGCTCACGGCCCGTTCAGCTGAGCCGCAGCAGCCGCGCCCGCGCGTCCTGGTACTCCGCCTGCCACTGCCGCACCCGCGCGGCGGCCGGCACCACGCTGTCCACCCGGCCCACGCCCTGCCCCGCGCCCCAGATGTCGCGCCACGCCTTGGCCGAGCCGCTGGAGAAGTTCATCGCCGAGGGGTCGGATTCCGGCAGCGCGTCCGGGTCCAGCCCCGCGGCCACGATGGAACTTTTCAGGTAGTTGCCGTGCACGCCGGTGAACAAATTGGTGTAGACGATGTCGGCCGCCGAGCCCGCCACCACCGCCTGCTTGTAGCTGTCCGCCGCGTTGGCCTCGTCGGTCGCGATGAACGCCGAGCCGATATACGCCAGGTCCGCGCCCGCCGCCTGGGCGGCCAGGATGGCGCCGCCGCTGGAGATCGCACCCGACAGCGCCAGCGGCCCGTCGAACCAGGCGCGTATTTCCGAAAGCAGCGCGAACGGCGAGATGGTGCCGGCATGCCCGCCGGCGCCGGCGGCCACCGCGATCAGCCCGTCCGCTCCCTTCTCGATCGCCTTGCGCGCGAAGGCCACGGTGATGACGTCGTGCAGCACGATGCCGCCGTAGGAATGCACCGCGTCGAACACGTCCGTCCGTGCACCGAGGGAGGTGATGACGATCGGCACCTTGTATTTCACGCAGGCCTCGAGGTCGTGCTCCAGCCGGTCGTTGGACCGGTGCACGATCTGGTTCACCGCGAAGGGCGCCGAGGGCGCGTCCGGGTGCGCGGCGTCGTAGTCGGCCAGCGTCTCGGTGATGCGCGCCAGCCAGTCGTCCAGCGCCTCCTTCGGCCGCGCGTTCAGCGCCGGAAAGGAGCCCACCACGCCGGCCTGGCATTGCGCGATCACCAAGTCGGGGTTGGAGATGATGAACAGCGGTGCCGCGATCACCGGCAGGCGCAGCTTCTGCGCCAGGAACGGGGGCAGGCTCACGCTGCGGCCTTGGCGCGCTTGTCGAAGAACGCGGCCACCGTCCGCCGCAGCTCGTCGGTCTGCAGCTGGGCGTCGAACGCCGCGTTCTCCTCCGCGATGCGGCCGGGCAGGTCGCGCGTCGCCGACTTCATCAGCACCTTGGTCGCCAGCAGCGCGCCGGCGGGCTTGGCGGCGAGCCTGGCCACCAGCGCATCCGCCTCGGCCAGCGCCGTGCCGGCCGGCACCACGCGGTTGACCAGGCCAAGCTGCTCGGCCCGCACAGCGTCGACCGGCTCGCCCAGCAGAAGCAGCTCGGCGGCGACGCGCTGGCCCACTAGGTTCGGCAGCAGCAGCGAGCTGCCGGCCTCCGGCACCAGGGCCAGATCCACGAACGGCATCTGCAGGCGCGCATCCGGCTCGGCGAAAACGAAGTCGCAGTGCAGCAGCATGGTGGTGCCGATGCCGATCGCCTGGCCGTGCACCGCCGCCACCAGCACCTTCCTTGCCGCAGCCAGTGCGCGGATGAAGCGCTGCACCGGGGCCCCCTCGCCGCTCGGCCGGTTGGCGACGAAATCGGCCAGGTCGTTGCCGGCGCAGAAGCCCTGGCCCTCGCCGGAGAACACCACCGCGCGGATGGCCGGGTCCGCTTCGGCCTGCGCCATGGCGTCGGCCATGGCGGCGTACATCGCAGCGGTCAGCGCGTTGCGCTTGGCGGGACGTGTCAGGCGAATGTGCAAGGCGGCGGCCTCGCTGCGCACGCTTATGTCCAACGGGTTAGCCTCCTTGAAGGAAGGCGAACTTACAGGGGTCGGAGGAAGCAAGGAAGGAAGCAGTTCTTTTTTGAAAAAAAGAACCAAAGAACTTTTGTCTTCTAAGGCTCGCCTGTGGACACATCTTGACCGGCCTGCACTGGTTGGGGAGGGTCCGCGGCCACATATCGGCGCGATGCTGTTTCCTGCAGACCTGACCGCGGCGGCCGCCAAGCTCTCCCTGTCCGAGCGGCTGGATTGGCTGGGCCACCTGACGTCGTGGCAACGCGAGCAGGTCGCCCGGGCGGCCGAGGCGCTGGAAGCCGGCGCGCTGGTCGTCGTGGTGGACGAGGCGGCGGGACCAGCTTCCGGCCACGGGTTCCTGCTGGGCGTGGCGGCGCTGGCCACCGCAGAGACGGTGAACACGATGGTGACCTGGGGGCGCGGGCTGACCTGCTTCAGCGTCACCGCCGAACGGGCGATGGTCCTGGGCCTGGTGCTCGCCGGCGAGTACCGCGAGGGCTACCGCGGCCCGATCCTGCTGCGCTCGGTCGAAGCGGCCGAGTGCGACGGCACCGGCATCTCCGCAGCCGACCGCGCGCTGACCTTGCGTGCCGCCGGCGCACCCGACGCCGGCATGTCCAGCCTGAAGTCGCCGGGCCACGTGATGCCGGCGATGATCGCCTATCGCGGACGCGAACACCGTGCCAGCGCCGACATTGCGCTGGACCTGGTGCGTCACCTGACCGCCTACGACGTGGCGGCCTGGACGGACATCCTGGACGACGATGGTGAAGTGGCGCCTGCTTCCTACTGCCAAACCTTGGCCGACCGTCTCGGGGTTGCCAGCCTGGAGATCAGCGGCACCTTCGGGCCTCAAGCGTTTGTAGCCGCTGCTCGAGCCTAGCGGTACTGCGGTTTCGTTCGTTGACGTTGGGCGAGGAAGGCAAGGCCTTCTTTTCTGAAGAAAAGAAGCAAAAGACTTTTAGTTCGGCTGTCGCGGTATCTTCCTGCAACGCGCGGCCAAGGGACTAAGAGTTTTTGGTTCTTTTTTCAAAAAAGAACCGCTTGCTTGCTTGTGTCCGTCAGGATTCGAGATGGATCATCTCTTACAGAGACGGTTTGGCTGTCACTTCGGGACGACGACTGAGTTGTCGTTGGTCGCCGGCGGCTTGACGACCGGGGTCGGTAGAGCCGCGTGCCGCTTGGGCGCCACGCGCATCTTGGGGTCCACCTGCGTGGGCGGGGTAGCCGGCTTCTTGGCGGCGCTGGTCGTCCCGGGCGACCCGAAGGCCGACCCGGCAAAGGCCGCCGCTACCAGCAGGGCCAGAGCGAACATTTTCCACGCCCTCAGGTCGATTGACGCACTGCGTGTTCCGGACCGGTAACGTCTCATGTTGCACCTCCAGGAACATGCAACGCGCGAAAAGAGACAAGGATGCAACCGACGCGCAATGTCCGGAGGAAGCAGTCAAGCCAAGCGGTTCTTTGGAAAATAAACCAAAAGACTTTTGGTCCAAGGCTCGGGCGCTGCAGAACCTTCTGCGACAGCAGGACCAAAAGTTTTTTGGTTCTTTTTTTCAAAAAAGAACCGCTTGCTTGCTGCCCCTCGTCGGAAAGGCCGAGCTCCGGCAGACGCGCGCCTTCCTGGGGCGCGATGTCGATCGAGGACGTGGTGGCCGTGTCCGCCGCCTGGCGGACAGGCGGTGACCTCATCGGCGTCCGGTCAGATAACCAGGCCGCTGAACGGCGTGGGGGCCGGTCGCCGGTTGCCCCGTATCGCTCGTCCATCGCCTCATAGTACCAGCTGAACAGGAAATCGAACGGTCTTTCACGGTCCGTTGGCTGTCTATGAAACGGGCGGCGACGAACGCCTTGAAAGCCAGGTGATAGCGGCTCGGCGCCACTTGGCGGGGCTGGCGTCCGGCATGGACTGCACGCAGTGGCCTTCACCGGACAGGCTGGCGGCCAACGCCTCGAAGTGAGCGTGGACGGCGGCCTACGAAGCTGCCAGCCCGTTCTGGGTCCGCCCGTCGGGCTGCGTGCCAGGCTTGAGTATCGACATGGTGCCTCCGCTCGGCTGACGGCGGAGCGGCGCGGCCGGTCGCCTTCGGACTGCCTGGTGCCTGTGCGCAGGTTGCCGACGCGAGAGCGGACACCGGCACGGCGCCTTTACCGATTCTCAACGACTCACCACCACAACACGAGAAAAACCGCCTCCTCGGGCGATTCTTCTTGCAAGCGAAACGTTTACCCGCAATTAAGGGTTGCAGTGTCAAAACGATTTTTCCCGCGATAGGCGAGAGGAACCGGCTCCATGGCACGCAGCTTCGTGTGGCTTTCAATCGGAGGTGGTGCGTGGGCCTTGAGGAACAACTGGGCAGACGTGACGGATGGGTCCAGCCCGTCCGCGGTCGCGCCGGAAGCCGCGGATAGCGTGACCATCGCCGGACCCAGCGCCGCGTCTGTGCAGACGATCACCGCGGGCACGTCCAACCCCGGCCTGGCCGCGTCTGCGTTGTTCACCGGCAACACGCTGCTGTCCGGCAGCTTCGGCATCGGCGCGCTGACGCTCGGCCAGGCCGGCGCCGGCGGGCTGCTGGAGTTGGCAGGGACCACCGCGCTGGCCACCGGCACCGCAAGCGTGGTGTCCGGCAGCCTGCTGGTCGGTGCGGGCGCTAGCCTGTCCGCCTCGGGGTCGTTCGGCCTTGGCGTGGCGGGCGACGGCAACGCCACCTTTAACGTGACCGGCGGCGGCCGCGCGGCGGTGGCCTCAATGTTCCTGGGGGATGCCGGGTCGAGCATCTACGTCGACCCCGCCTCGGTGCTTGAGGTGGGCGGCGCCGGCCTGGGCAGCGCGGGCAAGCTAACCGTCGATGCCGGTGCCACCCTCTCCGGCCAGGGCAACGCCGACGCTTACGGCCAGCTCGTCAACAACGGCACCATCTCCGCCCAGGCCGGCACGCTGCTGGTGGGCGCGGTCTCCGGGACCGGCACGCTGCTGATCGGCGCCGGCGCCACGCTGGCGCTGAACGGCGCCTGCGGCGCCGGCCAGGCGGTGAGCTTCGCCGGCAACGGCGCGACGCTGACGCTGGATGCCGAGTACGACGCTCCTGCCGGCACGCTGACCGGCTTTGCCGCCGGCGACGCGATCGACGTGGCCGGCAGCCAGATCTCGGCTGCCAGCTACCGGCAGACCGGCGCCGGCGCCGGCGTGCTGACCCTGCTCTACGGCACCCAGACCGCGCTGAGCCTGCAGCTCGCCGGCAGCTACGCCGGCGGCGTGTTCCGGGCCACCGGCGACGGCGATGGCGGCACGCTCGTCACGGTCGCGGCCGGCGCCACCGGCGGCAACGC
>CAXUIR010000106.1:0-7492 GCA_964251005.1 uncultured Acetobacteraceae bacterium
CTCGTTGGTGAGCAGGGCGTAGCGCTGGCGGCCGGGGGCAAGGCCCACGATGTCCGCCGGCACCAGGCGCTCGAGGTTCTGGGCGGCGTCGCGGCCGTGCAGCGAGATCTGGCCCATGTGGGAGACGTCGAACAGGCTGGCCTGGCTGCGGGTGTGGGCGTGTTCGGCCAGCGTGCCGGCGTAGGAGACGGGGAGCGACCAGCCGGCAAACGCCACCATGCGGGCACTGAGGCGGCGGTGCAGCGCGTCGAGCGGGGTAATTCTGGCGGGGTCTGGCAAAGTGCGCGGTTCCGGCGTGTTGGGTCAGGCGCCGGTTGCCCGGTTGGCTGACCCCCCTCTGTCTGCGGAACCTGAGAGATTCGGGCGGTGGCCCTTACTCCGTCGGTGCGGCGGTTGCCCGCCGGCTTTCCAGAGGTTCCGATCCTTCGCGGTCCTGGTGCCTGAGCGTTTCCGGGGGCCGGTTGCGCCTTCGGCGGCCTGCGGCGTGCGCTGGCTGCTCTCCCGCGAGGGACGTTTGGAACGCTCGGAGCTATGAGCCTTAGGGAGAAAGGAAGCAAGCGCTTCTTTTTCGAGAAAAAGAAGCAAAAAGCTTTTGCTTCCGCTGTCGCGGTTTTCTCCGGCGAGCGCGCGACAGCGGACGCAAAAGTTTTTGGTTTTTTTCAAAAAAGAACTGCTTGCTTAGGGTATCTTCCGCGTCGGCGGTCCCGGCGGCAGCGCCCGTCTGGCCGCCTTCTCGGCAATGCCGGAGATGCCTTCGCGCCGTTCGAGCTCGGCCCAGACTTGCGACGGGTGGACGTCGGCGGACACCCACAGCACGAGCAGGTGGTAGAGGACGTCGGCACTCTCGGCGACGACGGCCTGGGAGTTGCCGGCGACGGCCTCGATGAGGCACTCGACGGCCTCCTCGCCGAATTTCTGGGCGACCTTGGCGGTGCCGCGGCCAAGCAGGCGGGCGGAGTGGCTGACGGCGGGGTTGGCGTTGCGGCGGGCCTGGACCACGTCCCACAGGCGGTCGAGGACCTGGGAGGATGCGCCGTTGGCTGCGGGCGGGGCTGGGCGGTCGTCGTCGCGGCGGGGTTTTTCAGCCTTCTTGGGCAATGAGTAGGTCTCCCTGTCGCGGCGCGAGACGAGGGTGCTAGCAGGTTTCGCCCGGAGTCGGCACTAACGGTCCGGGTGCACAGCGAGAACCCTGCTGCCGCAAAGGTTCTGCAGCCCCGCCCAACGGAACAAAAGTTTTTTGGTTCTTTTTCCAAAGAAGAACCGCTTGCTTGCTTACAGCCGCACCGCCAGCCCCGCCTCCGCAAGCGCAGTCTTCGCCGCGCCGATGGTGATCGCACCGAAGTGGAAGATGCTCGCCGCCAACAGGCCGGTCGCCCCAGCGCGCGCGCCCTCGACCAGGTGCTCCGTGGTGCCGACGCCGCCGCTGGCGATCACCGGCAGGCGGGTGGCGGTGCACACGGCGCGCAGCAGTGGCAGGTCGAAGCCGGTGCGGGTGCCGTCGCGGTCCATGCTGGTGAGAAGGATCTCGCCGGCGCCCAGCGTTTCGAGCTGCCGGCACCAGGCAACGGCGTCCAGCCCGGTGGGCGTGCGGCCGCCGTGGGTGAACACCTCCCAGGTGTCCGGGCCGGTGGCGCGGGCGTCCACCGCGGCCACCACGCACTGGCTGCCGAACTGGTTTGCGGCCTCGGCCACCAGCTCGGGGCGGGCGACGGCGGCGGAGTTGATGCCGCATTTGTCGGCGCCGGCGAGCAGCAGGCGGCGCATGTCGGCAACCGAGCGGATACCGCCGCCGACGGTGAAGGGCAGGAAGATGCGCTCGGCGGTGCGGGCGACCACGTCGAGGATGGTGTCGCGCTGCTCGTGGCTGGCAGTGATGTCGAGGAAGGTGAGCTCGTCGGCGCCGGCGGCGTCGTAGATGGCGGCCTGTTCGACGGGGTCGCCGGCGTCCTGCAGGTTGACGAAGTTGACGCCCTTGACGACGCGGCCGTTTGCCACGTCTAGGCAGGGAATGAGGCGGAGTTTCAGCACGCGGCGAGTTTGCGCGCACGCTGGGGGATGTGGGAAGGCGTGTGTCGTGGCGGGTCGACGCTCACTCTTCGACGGCAAGGCAAGGCAAGGCCTTCTTTTCTGAAGAAAAGAAGCAAAAGACTTTTGTCTCCGCTGTCGCGCGCTCGCCGGAAAGGTCCCCGACGGGGAGCACAAGTTTTTTGGTTCTTTTTCCAGAAAAAACCGCTTGCCTTCGTGTCAGCTAAGTTGCCGCAATCAGCTCGCTGATGCGGTTTGCCAGGGCGCTCATCTCGAACGGCTTGGTCAGAACGTGCATGCCGGGGTCGAGGTGGCTGTGGCTGAGGACCGCGTTCTCCGCGTAGCCGGTGATGAAAAGGACCTTCAAGTTGGCCCTCGTGGCGCGCGCGGCATCGGCGACCTGGCGTCCGTTCATGCCGCCCGGCAAGCCGACATCGGTGACCAGCAGGTCGATGCGGACGTCGGATTGCAGCACCTTCAGTGCGGTGGCGCCGTCGGCCGCCTCGATGGCCGTGTAGCCCAGCTCCTGCAGCACCTCGGTCACCAGCATGCGGATCGTCGGTTCGTCGTCGGTGACGAGGACGGTGGCGCCCTGTTCGGCCTTCGGCGACTGCACGTCGATGGACCGCGTGTCCGCCTCGGCGACGCCGCCGCTATGCCGGGGCAGATAGAGGCAGACGGTCGTGCCGCGGCCGACCTCCGAGTAGATCCGTGCCTGCCCGCCCGATTGCTGGACGAAGCCGTAGATCATGCTGAGGCCGAGTCCGGTTCCCTGGCCGAGCGGCTTGGTGGTGTAGAACGGGTCGAAGGCACGCGCGCTCACCTCCGGCGGCATGCCGCTGCCGGTGTCGGACACGCAGAGGGACACGTACTGGCCTGGCGCCAGCCCGCGCTCCAGCGCGCCGCGCGCGTCTAACCAGCGGTTGCCGGTCTCGATCGTCAGCCTGCCGCCGTGCGGCATGGCATCACGGGCGTTGATGCAGAGGTTCAGCAGCGCGTTCTCCAGCTGGGAAGGGTCCACCAGGGTCGGCCACAACCCGATGCCGGTCACCGCTTCAACGATGATCTCCGGTCCCATGGTGCGGTCGATCAGGTCCTGCATCCCGCGCACCAGGCGCGTGATGTCGGTGGGCTTCGGGTCGAGGGTCTGCTGGCGGGAGAACGCCAGCAGGCGGTGGGTCAGCGCCGCGGCCCGCTTGGCAGCATTCTGGGCGGCGATGACGTAGCGGTCGAGGTCGGCCAGGCGGCCCTGGGCGATGCGGGCGCTCATCAGCTCCAGGCTGCCGGTGATGCCGGTCAGCAGGTTGTTGAAGTCGTGCGCCAGGCCGCCGGTGAGCTGGCCCACCGCCTCCATCTTCTGCGATTGCCGGAGCGCCTCCTGCGCGGCGGCAAGCTCCGCCTCTGCGCGAACCCGGGCGGAGATGTCGACTGCGTGGTGGAACGCGCCGACGACGCGGCCCTGCTCGTCCTGCAGCGGGTTGTAGGCCACTTCCCAGACCGGCTTGGAGAGGTCCGGGTCGCCGAACTCCTCGGTGACGGTGAACGCCTCGCCGGTCAGAGCGCGCGCCATGAAGCCGCGCATGATGTCGGACTGGCCGGGCAGGAACAGGTCGGGGAAGACGTCGCCGATCTTCACGCGGTAGCGGTAGATGCGGAAGAACTCGTCGCTGTGCGCCCTGTTGAAGGCGATCAGCCGGAAGGCGGTGTCGAAGGCACACACCGGAGCGTTGTCCGACTGCACGATCTTCTCGTAGAGGCGGAGTGACGTCGAGCGGTCGGCCAGCCGTTCCTCCAGGCTGTCGTTGAGGAGCCGCACGGCATCTGCGCCGGCCAGTCGTTCGTCGGCGTCCAGGTGGAAGGCGATCAGCTCGGCGAACAGGCGGAAGGTGCCGATCGTCTCGGGCGTGTCCACCCTGGCCGGCCTGGGGTCGATGGCGCACAGCGTCCCGAACACCTCTCCGTTGTGGCGGATGATCGGCACCGAGACGTAGCTCTGGAAGCCATACATCTCCGGGGTCCGATGCGAGCGGTAGGCCTCGTCGAGCGCCACGTTGTCGATGACCACCGGCGCGCGCCGGTTCCGCACGTCCTGGCAGATGGTCGTGCCCACTTTCAGCTCGCCACCCGGACCCAGGCCGAAGGCGATCTGGTCCCTGGCCTGGCAGACGATCCAGCGCTCGTCCGTGACCCGCGCCACGGCGGCGAAGCCCATGCCGGTGCTGCGGCACAGCACGTCCAGCATCAGCGGAACGGCGCCGATCCTGCCGACCGCGTCCACATCGTCCTGGAAGTCGTGCCGTCTCACGGCTCGGTGCCGTCCGGGGGGCCGGGTGTCGACTGGCTGGAGGCGGTCGGCTTCCGCCGTACGCGCCTGACGAGACGAACGTGATGGTCCGCCATCAGGCGCAGCGCCGCGCGGATCACCTCGCTGGCGTTTTGGAAGCGGCCCGAGGCGACCTCCTGCCCGACAAAGGCGTCGAGTTCGGCGGTGAGGGATACGTTTCGGGAGACCTGGTTCGACACGGGTTTAAGCAATGCCGGGGCACGGGGACAATGTCAAAGTTTGACATTGGGTAAGGCAAGCAAGGCCTTCTTTTTTGAAAAAAAGAAGCAAAAAACTTTTGCTTCCTTGGCTGTTTCTGGCGCCCTGGTTTTTTTTGGGCATCGGCTGCTTTGCCGCTGGCCAAGAACTCAAAAAGACCGCTTGCTTGACAGACACCGATCGCGTGTCGGCAGGTGCGCCCACCTCACCGGCCAGGACACCCGTACGCATGCGCCACGCCCTGCTTCTCGCAACCTCGGTGGCCGCGCTCGCTTCGGCCGCCCGCGCCGAAGCGCCGTTCGACTTCGACCACGCGCCGGGCAAGCTGCCGAAGACCGTGGTGCCGGAGGCCTACCGGATCGAGATCACACCCGACCTGCAGAAGCTGACCCTGGCCGGCCAGGAGAGCATCGAGCTCGAGGTGCGCAGTCCGACGGCCCACTTCACGCTGAACCAGGCCGGGCTGATGCTGGCCTCGGCGAAGCTGGAGGACGGCACCGCGGCGTCGATCAAGCCGGACGAGGCCCGGCAGGAGACGACGCTCAGCTTTCCCAAGCCGGTCGCGGCTGGCAAGCACACGCTGGCCATTGCCTATACCGGCCCGATCCCGCAGTCGCCCGCGGGCATCTACTACGACGACTACCGCGACGCCGCGGGTGCCAAGAAGCGCATGCTGGTGACGCAGTTCGAGGTGGCGGACGCGCGGCGGATGTTCCCCGGCTGGGACGAGCCGGCGTTCAAGGCCACCTTCCAGCTGTCGGTCACCCTGCCGGCCGGGCTGGCGGTGGTCTCCAACATGCCGGCGGCGGAGACGCGGCCGGCCGGCGCCGGGCTGCAGCACGTGACGTTCGCCACCACGCCGCGCATGTCCACCTATCTGCTGGCAGTGGTGGCCGGCGACATGCAGGCGGTGCGCGGCCACGCCGGCAGCACGGACCTTGCCGCCTGGGCGCCCGCCGGCGAGGCCGAGCAGGGGCGCTACGCCCTGCAGGCGGAGGCGGCGATCCTGCCGTACTATAATAATTACTTCGGCGTGGGCTTCCCGCTGCCCAAGCTCGACCTGGTCGCCGTGCCGGGCAACTACGAGGCGGGTGCGATGGAGAACTGGGGGGCGATCACCTTCATCGACAGCGCCATGCTGTTCGACCCGGCGACGTCCTCGCCGGCCACGCGGGAGCTGATCTACCTCGTGGTGGCGCACGAGATGGCGCACCAGTGGTCGGGCGACCTGGTCACCATGGGCTGGTGGGACAACATCTGGCTGAACGAAGGCTTCGCCACCTGGATGGAGAACAAGGCCACCGACCACTTTAACCCGTCCTGGCAGACCTGGCCGCGCCAGCATGCCGACCACGAGCAAGCGATGGCGCAAGACGCGGCCCCCACCACCCACCCGATCCAGCAGGTGATCCGCGACGAGTCTGAGGCCAACTCCGCCTTCGACGTGATCAGCTACCAGAAGGGCAGCCAGATCATTCGGATGGTGGAGGACTGGATCGGGCCGGACACCTTCCGCGACGGCATGCGCCGCTACATGAAGGCGCACGCGTACGGCAACGCCACCAGCGCCGATTTGTGGGCGGCGCTCGGCGAAGTCTCGCATCAGGACGTGGCTGGCGTGGCCTCCACCTTCACCGAGCAGCCGGGCATTCCGCTGGTGCACGTGGTGCGCACCTGCACGGACGGCCGCGCGCAGGTCACGCTGACGCAGGACCGCTTCACCATCCACGACCCGCACCCAAAGCCGCTCACTTGGCGTATCCCGGTCAGCCTGGGCGGGCCGGGCGGCGCGGTGCAGCACGTGCTGCTGGGCGGGCAGCCGGCCACGCTGCAGACCGGCAGTTGCGACGGCGCGCTGAAGGCGAACTGGGGCGAGAACGGCTACTACCGCACCCAGTACGACGCGGCGTCGCTTCAGGCGCTGGGCAGGGTGCTGCCCAGACTGGAGGCGGCGGACCGGGCCAACCTGCTAGGCGACCAATTCGCCCTGTTCGCCGCCGGCCGGACGCCGCTGTCGGGCTACCTGGACCTGCTGGCGGACCTGCGCGAGGAGACCAGCATCGCGGTGTGGACGGACACGCTCGGCCACCTCGCGCGCATCGACACGGCGCTGGTGGGAACGGCGCTGCGGCCGCGCTTCGCGGCGTTCGCCGCAGGGCTGATCCGGCCGGAGTTCGCGCGGCTCGGCTGGGAGGCCAAGCCGGACGAGCCGTTCCTCGACTCGCTGCTGCGGCCGAGGCTGGTGGAGAGCCTCGGCCAGTTCCGGGATGCGGCGGTGGTCGCCGAGGCACGGCGACGGTTCGACGCGTTCAGGCGCGACCCGTCCGCCCTGCCGCCGGCGCTGCGCGAGCCGGTGCTGGACATCGTCGGCCACACGGCCGACCAGGCGACGTACGACAGCCTGCGCGGCATGGCCGTGGCCGCGACCAGCTCCGAGGAGAAGCAGCGCTACGTGTTCGCCATGGCCGGTGCCACGGACCCGAAGCTGGTGGCCGAGACGGTCGACTTTGCCGCCAACTCCGGCGTGGTGCCGAACGGCAGGATCGTCGCCGTGCTGCAGGCGGCCAGCCGGGACTCCGAACAGGCGGAGCTGGTCTACCGGCTGACCAGGCCGGTGGCGGCCAAGATTGCGGCGGTGACCCCTGCCGACGGGCTGGGGCCGTCCCCGATGGCGGGGGCGGCGGTAGGCTCGAGCGATCCTGCCACCGCGGCGGCGTTGCTGGCGGACCCGTCCAGCCAGAGTTCGGCGGGCGCACACATCTGGGCGGCGCGGGTGGCCGAGCGGATCATGGCGAGCGCGGAGTTGCGGCAGCTTGTGGTGCCGCAGGTGCAGGCATGGTTGGGGCGCGGGGCTTCTAAGTGAGCAAGCGGTTCTTTTTTGAAAAAAAGAACCAAAAAACTTTTGCTTCCGTCGGTGCGCCGGGT
>CAXUIR010000107.1:0-703 GCA_964251005.1 uncultured Acetobacteraceae bacterium
GTAGATCGGTTGCGACGGGCCGAAAGCTTGACTGGTGAGAGGCAAAAGCAAGCGGTTCTTTTTTGAAAAAAAGAACCAAAAACTTTGTTTCTTGGTTGCACGCTGCGGGAGAGTTTGCGACAGCAGCGACGAACTTTCCGCTCTTACGAACGCCGGCCTTCTTTCTTGGCAGGAGATCAGGAGTCAGAAGTCATACCAGCGTCCATAGACCTTGACGTTTCGGAGTTCGGCAGAAAGCAAGCACTGCTTTTTTGAAAAAAAGCAGCAAAAAACTTTTGGCCCGGTTGTCGCGGAGGTTTCTGCAACACGCGCCCAAACGAACAGAAGTTTTTTGGTTTTTTTCAAAAAAGAACCGCTTGCTTCGCTCGTCACCAGTCAAAACCTGACACGGCTGATGTCAAACCGTTGCTAGGAGGCTACGGCATGCTCTCACGATGCCCGGCGGCCTGCGTTGGTAAGCAGGAGTTTCACAGCAACACCGCTGCCGGCTACGAGCCGCCGATGTAATCCGCCTTGCCGAGCTTTACGCCCTGGTTGCGCAGGATCGCGTAGGTTGTGGTCAGGTGGAAGTAGAAGTTGGGCAGGACGAAATTAGTGAGGTAGTCCGCACCGGAAAAGGTTATTTCGCGTCCGGGGAACTTGAGCGTGATCACTTTTTCCTCGCTGCCATCGAGCTGCGCTTGCGTGACGGTCTCCACGAAAG
>CAXUIR010000107.1:713-4833 GCA_964251005.1 uncultured Acetobacteraceae bacterium
ATGGTCTTGCCGATACGCTCCTGCAACTCGTCGAGCTTGCTTTCAGTGTCGGGGAAAGACGGCGCCTCCAAGCCGGCCAGGCGGGCGGCAGCGTTCTTCACCGTGTCGGACGCGATCTGCACCTGACGCGACAGCTTGTGCATGTCTGGCGCCAGCCGCGCGTCCACCAGTATCTCGGGTGCGAAGTTCCGGGCATCGGCGTCGGCGCGGGCTTTCTCCAGGCAGGTAGCCAGGTTTTTCAGGCCGCGGACGAAGGTGGGAATCGAGGCGGCGTACAATGAGAACGGCATGGCGTTTCCCCTGGCGTTTGGCGGTGGAAAGAAAGCAAGCGGTTCTTTTTTGAAAAGAACCAAAAACTTTTGCTTTTGGAGCGGGCTGCGGAAAGGCGCGACACACGCGCGTTAGCTTTGCTTCTGCACAGGAGGTGGGAGCCTGACTGTTGGAAGTAGCCTAACCCTGCATGTTCTCCGGTAGAGAGACCTTTGTGTCTCGAGATCGTTGTGAAGCCGGTTTCCACGCCTGCGGAACAATGGTTGCAAGCTGGGCAAGACAGGACGCGAGCCGCTGGTCTCAACGGGGACACGCGGTGGGCTACGCATGAGCTAGACGTTCAAGCGTTGCCGAGACAGCAGAGACAAAAACTTTGCTTCTTCTTCTCGAAAACGAAAGCGTTCACTGCGGCGCCGCTACGAACAAGGCGCCGCAGCTATCTAACGGCTCGTCAGAATGCCGCCTCCTCCAACTCCATCATGCTCGCCTTGCCCGACTTGATCGCGCTCCACAGCGCACCGGTCTGCGGCAGCAGCCGGTCCGCGAAGAACTGTGCAGTCGTCAGCTTCGCCCGGTAGAAACCGGCATCGCCATTCGCCTCCGGCAGCTTCGCCTCGGCCACCTTTGCACTCTTCGCCCACATGAAGCCGAGCGCCACCAAACCCATCAGCCGCAGGTAGTCGGTCGCCGCGGCCCCCGCTTCCTCGGGATCCTTCAACGAAACATTTGCCAAGTGCGCGGTGGCCTGTTGCAAGGCCGCGAACGACTTGGCAAGCGGCAGCACCTTCGGGTCCGCCGCGTTCTCCTCGATGAAGGCCTGCACCGGGTGGAAGAACTGTCGCAGGAAACGCCCCATATGCGCCGGCATCTTGCGGCCCACGAGGTCAAGCGCCTGGATGCCGTTGGCGCCCTCGTAGATCATGCAGATGCGTGCGTCGCGCACCAGCTGCTCCATGCCGTGGTCGCGGATGTAGCCGTGTCCGCCGTAAACCTGCAGCGCCATGCTGGAGAGTTCGAAACCGAGGTCGGTGAACAGCGCCTTGACCACCGGCGTCATGATGGCGACGAAATCCTCCGCCTCCTGCCGGCGCTGCGGATCGCTTGCCTTGCTCTCCAAATCAAGCGCGGTCGACACCCAGCCGGACAGCGCGCGGCAACCTTCCACGTAGGCGCGCACCGTCATCAGCGTGCGCCGCACGTCAGGATGCACGATGATCGGGTCCGCCGCGCGGTCCGGATGCTTGGCGCCCGACAGCGCGCGGCCCTGGATGCGGTCCTTCGCGTAAAACGCGGCGCTCTGATACGCCGTCTCCGCCACCCCCAATCCCTGTATGCCGACGGACAGGCGTTCGGCGTTCATCATCGTGAACATCGCCCGCATCCCCTTGTTGGGCGCGCCCACCATCCAGCCGACCGCGTCGTCAAAATACAGCTGTGCAGTAGCCGAACCTTTCAGACCCATCTTATGCTCGATGGCGGTGCAAGTCACACCGTTGCGCGCGCCGGGGCGCCCATCATCGTTCGGCACGAACTTCGGCACCAGGAACATGCTGACGCCCTTGATGCCCTTCGGTGCGTCCGGCAGGCGTGCGAGCACCAAATGGATGATGTTCTCCGTCAGGTCGTGCTCGCCGGCGGAGATGAATATCTTGGCACCACTGATGCGGTAGCTGCCGTCGTCCTGCGGCACCGCCTTGGTGCGCATCATGCCGAGGTCAGTGCCGCATTGCGGCTCCGTCAGGCACATCGTGCCGGACCAGGTACCCTCGATCATCTTCGGCAAATACCGCTGCTTCAGCTCGTCGCTGCCGTGGCCTTCCAGCGCCAGCGTGGCGCCATGCGTGAGGCCCGGATACAGGCCGAAGCTGAGGTTGGCCGAACACTGTATCTCCTCGACCATCTTGCCGAGGATCTCCGGCAGCCCCTGGCCGCCATACGCGGTGGGTGAGGCCAGCCCACCCCAGCCGCCGTCGCAAAACTTCTTGTAGGCTTCAACGAAACCTTTCGGCGTCCGCACCACGCCGTTCTCCAGCCGGCAGCCTTCCTCGTCGCCGCTGGCGTTGATCGGCAGCAGCACGTCGGTGGCGAACTTGCCGGCCTCTTCGAGGATGCTGTCCATCAGCTCCTCAGTCACGTCGGGCTGGTTGATCTCGGCGACGTGGGCGGCGGAGTTGTGCAGCTCATGCATGACGAACTGCATGTCGCGCAGAGGGGCGTTGTAGACTTGCATGAATGTTTGGTCTCCCAAGAGAGGAAGAAAGCGGTTCTTTTTTGAAAAAAAGAACCAAAAAACTTTTGTCTCTGGGGTGCGAGGCAGCTCAGCCGCCTCGCCTGAGGGACCTGAAAGTTTTTTGGTTCTTTTTTCAAAAAACCGCTTGCTTCCCTAGTTTCTAAGCGGCTTCCCAGTCTCCAGCATGTGCTCAATCCGGGCCAAAGTTCCAGATGTCTTCAGCAAACGCATGAACGACTCCCGCTCCAGCTCCAGCAGCCGGCTCTCCTTCACCGTGTCCACTATGTCGGTGTCCCCGCCGGTCAGCACGCGCGCCAACTCGCCGGCCACCACCGTGTCGTGCGGCGTGGCAGCACCCAGTTTGCGAAAGCCGGCGACCGCCTGATCCAGCAACAGCTTGCCGGACGGTCCAGGCAACACGATCTCGCGCGGCTCCGGCGCCTTGTAGTCAACAGCCAACTCCACCGCGCGCTTCTTCGCGTCCGCCAGCAGCCGGTAGCGGTTCATCGTCACTCGGTCGGTCGGCCGCAGGATAAGCATTTCGGCCGCGTCCGCAGCCGAGCGCGCCACCTTCGCAGTGCTCACCATCTCGAACACCTTCATCGGCGCCGGCATCGGCCCCTTCGGCGCCTTGGCGTTCGTCGCCCAGCGGCCCAGCATCTCCTTGCAGCCGCCCCACCCTGGCAGCAGGCCCACGCCGCATTCCACCAGGCCCGCATAGGTTTCCGCATGTGCCTGCACCGCGTCGCTGTGCAGCAGGAACTCGCAGCCGCCGCCCAGCGCCATGCCGGCGGGCGCCGCCACAACCGGGAACGGCGCGTATTTCAGCTTCTGCATCACGTCCTGGCCGGTGGCGATCGTTGCCTCCACCTGCATCCAAGCCGCGATGTTGGCGGCGAAGATCGCCAGGCCAAGGTTCGCACCGACGGAGAAGTTCGACCCCTCGTTGTAGATCACCAGCGCTTTGTATTGTTTTTTGACCAGCGCGATGGTCTTGCCGACCAGGTCCATGATCTGGTCGTCCAGCGCGTTGCTCTTGCTGGTGAACTCGAAGCACAGCACGCCGTCGCCGATGTCCCAGACCGACGCGGACGCGTTGCGCAGCACCGGCTTGGACGCGCGTTTGATGTCCTCCAGCATCAGCACGCCGTCCGGCCGCACAACGTCGTGGTAGTCGCCGTCCTGCCCGAGGAATTGGCGCTTGCCACCTTCCACACGATAGAACGTGCGCCCCGCCGCACGCTCCAGCGCCGGCGCCACCGCGAAGTCGTCGGCGCGCAATCGCTGGATCAGCCAGTCGGCACCCACCATGTCGATCAGCTCGAACGGTCCGTGCTTCCAATTGTAGCCAAGCCGCATCGCCTCATCGATCGCCACGATCTCGTCTGTGGCTTCCGGCACCAGCTTGGCCGCGTAGCCCAGCATGCGGCCCATCACCGTCCAGGCGTAGTCGCCAACCTTGCCAGGCGTGCTCATCAGCTTGCGCAAATCACGTCCGGCGGCGGCCAGCTCGGGCAGCTCGGCCGGGCGCTCCGGCCGGAACGCGCCGCTGGCGAGGTCGACCGCCTCCTTGGTGCGCTTGCCGCCCTGCTTGTTCAGCCGGTAGAAGCCGCCCTTGCC
>CAXUIR010000107.1:4843-7462 GCA_964251005.1 uncultured Acetobacteraceae bacterium
CCCTTGCGCCCGGGGTAGCCGCTCTCGATCAGCTTCTGCACCACCGGCATGTCGCGGTTGACGCCGTGGAACTCGTCATCTTTCGGCAGCGCGCCGGCCATGCTGGCGTTGACGTGCGGCGTGAGGTCCAGCCCCACCAGGTCCATCAACCCGAACACGCCGGTTTTCGGCACGCCGAACGGCCGGCCGAGGATGGCGTCGGACTCCTCCACCGTCAGCCCCTGCGCCATCGCCGCCGTCACCGCGCCGGTCATCCAGAACACGCCCAGCCGGTTGGCAATAAATCCGGGACTGTCCTTGCAGGCAACGACGCTCTTGCCCATCGCCACGTCGCAGAAATGGCTGACGCGGGCGGCAAGATCGGCGTCGGTCTGCGGTCCGGTCACCAGTTCCAGCAGCCGCATGTAGCGCGGCGGGTTGAAGAAGTGGGTGATCATGAAGCAGCTGGCGAAGGCGGCGGGCATGCCGCCGATCAGCGTCGCCAACGGGATCGTGGACGTGTTCGACGACACCGGCGTGCCGGGCTGACGCACCGCGTCCAGCTTGCGGTACAGCGCCTGCTTGATGTCCAGCCGCTCGACGACGACCTCGACGATCCAGTCGCACTCGGCCACGCGCGCCAGGTCGTCGTCGATGTTGCCGGTCTCGATCAGCTTCGCGGCCGCGGCCGACATGAACGGCGCCGGTTCGGTCTTTAACGCGCGCGCCACCGCACCGTCTGCCACTGCATTGCGGTTGCCGCCGTTCTGGGCGGAGGCGTCTTTCGGCACGATGTCGAGCAGCAGCACGCGCACGCCCGCGTTGGCGATCTGCGCCGCGATGCCGCAACCCCTCACACCGCTGCCGATGACGGCAACCTTGCCGAACAGCGCAGGCACGGACTTGACCGGCTGCACTGCGGGTTCGCCCGACGCGGACGCGGACACGCTCGCCGAAGCCGCAGGCGCGCTCAGCCCGGTCGTCGGCGCCTGCGCCGGTGCCGCGTCCAGCATGTCTGCCATCACACCGCCTCCAAGACCGTGGCGATGCCCTGACCGCCGCCGATGCACTGCGTGGCGATCGCGTATTTCCCGCCCTCGCGCTTGAGCAACGACGCGGCTTTGCCAACGATGCGCGCACCGGTCGCCCCCAGCGGGTGACCCAGCGCGATCGCACCGCCGTCGAGGTTCACCGTCTCCGGCCGGAAGCCGATCTCCTTCATGCTGGCGATCGCCTGGCTGGAAAACGCTTCGTTCAGCTCCACAACGTCCATCTCCGACGCCCCTAACCCCGCCCGCTCCAACGCCTTGCGTGACGCGCGCACCGGCCCGATGCCCATGATGTCCGGCTCGCAGCCCGACACCGCGATGCTGCGGATGCGTGCCAACACCGGCAGCTTGTGCGAAACCGCGTAATCCTCCGAACACACCAGCACAGCGCTCGCCCCGTCGGTCAGCGGCGAGGACGTGCCCGCGGTCACCGTACCCTCTGCGTCGAACGCTGGCTTCAACCCCGCCAGGGCGTCCGCCGTGGTCTCCGGCCGGATGCAGCCGTCGCGGTCGACGACGCCACCCTTCACCGTGATCGGCACGATCTCGTCGTCGAACTTGCCCGACGCCTGCGCCGCCGCGGCCTTGCGGTGGCTGGCGACTGCGAACTCTTCCTGCTGGCCGCGGGTGATTTGCCACTTGCGCGCCACGTTCTCCGCCGTCTCGCCCATGCCCATGTAGGCACCCGGCTGTTTGCCCGCGAGCGTCACGTTGAACAGCGGGTTGTAGCCGCCCATCGGCACGCGGCTCATGCTCTCGATGCCGGCGGCGATGAACACCGCGCCGGCGCCCATCTGGATCTGGCCGGCGGCGATGTGCACGCTGCTCATCGAGCTGCCGCAGAACCGGTTGACGGTCATGCCGCCCACGTTCAACGGCAGGTCCGCCAGCAGCCCGATCAGGCGCGCGACGTTCATGCCCTGCTCGCCTTCCGGGAACGCGCTGCCGACGACGATGTCCTCGATATCCTCCGGCCGCACGCCCGTCTTGGCGATCAGGCCGCGAATGACCTCGGCCGCCATGTCGTCGGCGCGGACGCGCGCCAGCGCGCCCTTATGCGCGGGCGTGAACGGGGAACGGGCATAGCCGGCGATGACGACGTTGATCATGATGGTGGAACTCCCTGATTGGCTGCGCCGGCCGGCGGCGCTTCGATGTTCGTGCCTGCGGCGTCAACTCGCCCGTTTGCGCAGCGCGGTCAGATGCACGAAGGCCGCCTCCGCCTGACCCTGGACGTCCTCCAGCTCGCCGATCGTCTCCTGCAGCGCGTGAAGCTGCTCACGCAACGAATGCAGCCGCTTGGCGACCCCCACGCGCAGCAGGTTGATCTGCTCGAACTGGCTGTGATCGACGTCGTAGAGGTCGAGGTATTCCTTGATCGCACGGAGCGAGAAGCCGAGCCGCTTGCCGCGCAGGATCAGGATCATGCGCGCGCGGTCGCGACCGGTATAGACACGCGTGCTGCCGGCCCGCTTGGGGCAGATCAGCCCCTTGTCCTCGTAGAACCGGATGGTACGCGCCGACACGCCCAGGTCGCGCGCGAGCTGTGTGACGGTGTGGAAATTATCCCCGCCAGGCTTCTCGTGTCGTT
>CAXUIR010000108.1:0-4628 GCA_964251005.1 uncultured Acetobacteraceae bacterium
GGCGTGGTTGAGGCCGCGACAGCGGTTAAAAAAGTTTTTTGGTTGCTTTTTTAAAAAAAGCAGGCCTTGCTTTCTTGTTACTCCGCAACCAACAACTCGACCAGTTTCCGGTCGGCGGCCGTCGCCGGGTTGTAGACGATCAAGCCAAGATCCGGCCGGCCGTCCACCGCGAAGGCGGAGTATTCCAACGCCAGCAGCCCCACCTGAGGGTGGCGCAGGTGCTTGATGCCGTCGCCGTGCGTCTGCACGTCGTTGTCGCGCCACATGGACGCGAACTCTGGGCTCGATCGGCACAACTCGTCCACGAGCGGTGCCACCTCCGCGTCAGCACCTGCGCGAGCGGCGTCGATCCGGAAGGCGGACACGACGAAGCGGGCGACCGTTTCCCATTCGGATTGCACGGCGCGGATGCGGGCATCGCAGAAGATCATGCGGAGGATGTTGCGCCGGTCCAGCGGCAGCGCTGCGTAGTCGGTGAGCACGACGGCGGCTGCGCGGTTCCATGCCACCACGTCCCAGGTGGCGGTCTTGACGATGGCGGGGCTGCAGGTGAGCGCGTCGAGCAGGCGCTGCAGCCGGGGGGTGATCGCGTCGTTGCCGCGATAGCGCACCTCCGGGAGGCGGCCGAGGCCGACCAGGAACAGGTGCTCGCGTTCGACGTCGGTCAGCCTCAGCGCCCGGGCAATCCGGTTCAGCACGTCTGCGGACGGGCTGCCGCCGCGCCCCTGCTCCAGCCAGGTGTACCAGGTCGCGCTGATGTTAGCGCGCTGCGCCACCTCCTCGCGGCGTAGCCCCAGGGTTCGGCGCCGGCTGCCGGAGACGCCGAACGACGCAGGGTCGAGCTTGGTGCGCCGGTTCCTGAGGTAGACGCCGAGCGCGTTGCCGTCGGACAAGGTGCTTCCTCCGGGCAGTTAGCATTTATACCGGGATAAGGTCACTGCTTTAACCGCATGCGCAGTGTGCCCACAACGCCGGGACATCTGGGAGACCAAGCATGCGCGTATTCGTCACCGGCGCCACGGGCTTTATCGGTTCCTTGGTCGTTGCAGACCTCATCAAGGCCGGCCACGCGGTAGTTGGACTGACGCGGTCCGAGGCGGGGGCCAAATCTCTCGCCGCGGCGGGTGCGGAGGTGCATCGGGGAAGCCTCGAGGATTTGGAGACCCTGCGCAGCGGCGCGGCCAAGTCGGACGGGGTCATTCATACGGCGTTCGACCACGATTTTACGAACTTCGTGGCGAACTGCGACAAGGATAGGCGGGTCATCGAGGCGCTTGGCGGCGCGCTGGCCGGATCGGACCGGCCTTTGGTGATCACGTCGGGGACCGGCATGGGCAGCGCCGCGCCGGGCCAACCGGCGACCGAGGACGTCTTCAACACAAGCCACCCCAACCCTCGCATGGCGTCGGAACTCGCCGGCGCGGCGATGCTGGCGGCCGGAGTGAACGTCTCCGTCGTGCGCCTTCCGCAGGTTCACGACACGGTCAAGCAGGGGCTCATCACGCCCGCAATCGCCATCGCGCGCGAGAAGGGCGTCTCGGCGTATTTGGGCGAG
The DNA here is from genome assembly GCA_964251005.1 of uncultured Acetobacteraceae bacterium. Taxonomy (GTDB): domain Bacteria; phylum Pseudomonadota; class Alphaproteobacteria; order Acetobacterales; family Acetobacteraceae; genus BOG-908. Next base: position 1,556 of record CAXUIR010000108.1, read on the forward strand.
GGACTGAACCGCTGGCCGGCGGCGCACGTGTCTGACGTCGCTCCGCTCTACAGGTTGGCGCTGGAAAAGGCGGACTCCGGCGCGCGCTACCACGCCGTGGACGAGGAGGGGATTGCTGTGCGCGACGTGGCGGAGGTCATCGGCCGCGGCTTGCACGTGCCGGTGGTGGCACTGTCTGCAGAGGAGGCGGCCGCCCATTTCGGCTGGCTCGCGGCGTTTGCCGGTCTGGACATGCCTGCCTCGAGCGCATGGACGCGGGAGCGGCTTGGCTGGCGCCCAACGGGTCCGGGGTTGATGGCCGACCTGGAGGCAATGCGCTACGCGGACGTGTAGCACCAGCTCTACCTAGTGTTGACCTGTGAGAGAGAAGCCAAGCGGTTCTTTTTTGAAGAAAGACCGCGGCTTCGACTTTGGGAGCGAACACCCTGGAGCGCCGCTGTGTGACTGGCTCGCCTTCGATGGGCGATGCTCGTCTGTCCAGATGGCCGGTTCAAGGCCAAGCCGCCTGCGGCGGTCGCTTCGCGAGCCTAAGCAGGGCATCTGGACAGCCAAGCTGCTGACGTCGAAGGAAACCGCGGAGTGCGACCCCGGATGGAAGAAGTGTTCGGTCCCAAACTTGAGTCCGCCGACCCAAAAACCTTTGTTTTCTGGTTGCACGATGCGGCAGGTCTGTCGACAGCGCTGACAGGGAAAGGCTGGCTTTCTGTCTACTGTCTGCCGGCGAGGCTAGCTGAGAGATCGACGTAGGCCTGGGTGAAGGGATCCAGGACGAGAGCGCGGTTTACAGCGTCCAGGGCGCTGTCGGGATACCCTAGGTCGTTGCGCAATATGGCCGCCCAGTACCAAAGGCCTGCATGGTCGTCGATGCGCAGGAGTGCGGCTTCCGCAGCGTCCAACGCCTGCCTCGCACGGCCGTCCTCTCTCAGGGCGTAGACGAGAAGCTCCTGATAGGCGCCGTTCCACGGGGCAACTTCGACGGCGCGCTGGACCAGGCAGGCGGCCTCGCCGCTCTGGCCGGCGCCGAGCGCCAGCCTCGCCCGTAGGCAAAGCGCTGCGGCGTTGGCCGGGCGGCTCTCGATGACCGAGTCGACGAACCGCGTGGCGGCGCCCAAATCGCCCGCGGCATCGAGGATGATTGCTGCGGTGTAGGCGTGCGACGGATCGGCAAGGCAGCGGTCACCCTCGCCGCGGACGATCGCGGCAGCCTGGGCGGGATCGGCCTGCATGACGTTGCGCGCCCTGAGCATGGCCCGACCGTGCTCGCCCGAGTAGTCGGTCATGTACATCCACTCGAAGCTGTGCGGCTGGTGGTCAGACTGGAACTCCAGCAGCCGCCGCTCCGCCACCTCGCTGATCACCAAGTCGGCGCCCCATTCGCCGACGACGTCCAGCATGACACGCGCCGTGGTGCCGACGGTGAACAGGTCGGAGAAGCTGCGCGCGAGGTAGGGTGCGAGGTGGGTCATGAAGCTGTCGCGGAAGACGAGCACGCGGGCGGACGGCGCGTCCGGCGTGCGGGTAACGGTGACGGTTTGTCGCTGCGCGCCCAAGCGCTGCAGCAGACGTTCGGGTTCGGGGGTGGAGAAGTTCGCCACCGGGAACTCGACGCGCAGCTCTGGGTCGCAGAGCGTTCCGAGGTCGCCGTAAGTCCAGCGGTGGGTGAAGCGCACCTCGCTGGGGGGCACCACGCGGCCGGTGCGCAGCGGCAGGATGCGGGCCATCAACTCGCGATAGGCAACGCCGCTGCCGTAGGGCGTCCAGTGCGAGTCGTTGCAAGCGTATACGTCGAGGCCGCCTCTTGCCTCGCGCAGTGGGTCGACCGGATGCACGAACGTGACGCCTGGTATGTCGCCCATCGCCTCTATGAAGACGGTGCCGGGCGTGCGGAACGGTGGGGCATACTGCTCCGGCAGGTCGTCCTGGTAGATCGAGGGCGTGTCCGGCACGACCATGAAGACGTAGGGTATGCCGCGGGCGGAAAGCTCCCTGCCGCGCCGCAGCAGGGCAGCGCGCCACTGTGCGAGCAGGAGCGGCTGCATGGCGCTGCCGTCGGTGAACCTGCCGAGGTCGAAGCCGTCCTGGCGGCCGAGGAACAGCCTGCCGCTGCGGCCTTGGACGATCGCGCCCACTTCGCCCACGAGTGCCGTCACGCGGCACCTTCCTGCGGCAGCGCTGCGATGCGGTCGTGGAAGCTGCCGACGGTCTCGCTGGGGGCGGCGTCCGCCTCGGTGATGACGAGTTGGTGCCGCCTCGACAGCCGCGACAGCAGGACGGAGTGGCCGAGCGAGTCCCATCCGGGCACCTCGTCGCAGCGCAGCGTGCGGTGCACCGTGCCGGCGGGGCAGTCGAAGGTCTGCTCGACCAGTGCTGCGAACGCCTCGAAGGACAGCTGTCCCATGCTCATGCCATCACTCCCTCAGTGTAGAGTCGCCGGTTTGCCTCGCGGCTGATCTTGCCGCTGGTCGTCTTCACCAATGCGCCCGGAGGGCGGACCACCACGTCGTGCAGGGCGAGGCCGAGGGCCTGCGCCACCGCGTCGCGCACGCCCCTGGCGACCGTCTCGGCCGCGTGCCCGGCAGCAAGGTCTGACTCCACCACCACGACCGCGCCCTCGCTGCCGGCGGCCTCACGTTCGATGCCGAACGCCGCCGCCCGTCCGGGCTTGACGTCGCTGGCTGCGTGGGCGGCCGCCTCGATGTCGTGGGCGTAGAAGTTGCGTCCGTTGACGATGATCAGGTCCTTGGTCCGGCCGCACACGTAGAGCTCGCCGTCATGCACGAAACCGAGGTCGCCGGTGCGGTACCAGCCATGGTCGAGGGCCGCCGCAGAGGCCTCCGGGTTGCGGTGATAGCCGGCAAAGGCCGAACCGCTGGCAACCACGATCTCGCCCACCGGCCACCCGGCCGACGAAGGTGCGGGCGAGAGGAAGGCAAGCAGCTCGTGGCCGAAGCACGGCCCGGGGCTGCGTTGTTCGGCGATCCTGATGCTCGTGCCCGCGATCGGCCGCCCGCAGGAGACCAGACGGACGGCGCCGGGCGTGCCGGCCCCCCCCCGCCCGGCCCCGGCGCGGGCC
>CAXUIR010000108.1:4638-7443 GCA_964251005.1 uncultured Acetobacteraceae bacterium
GACCGACATCGCCTCGCGGTCGACCGAGAGGTAGGCGGGCGGTTCGCCAGGACGCGACTGGGTGACCGCGAACACCGTCTCGGCCATCGCGTAGCAGGTGGCGACGGCACCGGGCCGCAGGCCGTGCGGGAGGAAGCCGGCGGCAAACGCCTCCAGCGTATCAGCCCGGCAGGGCTCGGAGCAGTCGATGAACGCGCGCACGCTTGAAAGGTCGAACGGCCCGTCGTCGGACGCGACCTTGGTCAGATGCGCAAAGGCGAAGTTGGGCAGCCAGCAGAACGACGCCCGGTAGCGGGAAATCGCCTCCAGGATTGCGGCGGGACGCGCCAGCCAGTCGAACGGGTCCATGCAGACGACGATCGAACCGAGTGTGAGCGGCAGCAGCAGCGCGGTCACCAGACCCATGTCGTGATACAGCGGCAGCCAGGATGCGACCTTGTCGTGCGACGTCATGTCCAGAGCGCCCGCGTAGGACCGCACCTGGTCGCGTATCTGGCCGTGGGTGAGCACGACGCCTTTCTTCAGCCCGGTAGTGCCCGAACTGTGCTGCAGGATGGCAGCGACGTCGTCGCCGTCCACCTCGGCCAGAGTGGGCAGCGGCTCACCGCCGGCTTTGGGCGGGGCTGCGTCGTCCACCACCGGGGTGCCGGGCGGCAGCACCGCCTGCAACATGCCGGCGAGTTCGGCGGGAGCCACGACGACTACAGGTGCGATGCGGGCCAGGACCGCCCGGTGGGTTTCCCAGTAGGTCCTCGCGTCCTGCTTGGCCGTGGGACCGGGCAGGATGCATCCGGCCATCCCGGCACGCATGGCGCCGAGCAGGCAGGTGTAGGCGGCCAGGCCTTTCGGCGCGACGATGACGGCCACCGAGGTGCCGGCGGGCGCGCCGGCTGGGCGCAGGCGATGCAGCCCATGCGCCCAGGCCAGCATGCCCGACAGCAGGTCGCCGGCGGAGAACTGCAGCGTGCCTGACGGCTCGACCACGAGCAGGGCCGGGCGGTGGGGGGTTTGCCCGCCGCGCGCCTGCACCGCTGCCAGGACGGAGGTGACGTTCATGCCCGCGCCGCTTCCGGGGCGCGTGCGGTCTCGGCGGCCAGCCTCGGCCTGCGAGTGCGGCCGGCCAGCGGCACCACCGTCTGCGGCAGGGCGGACGGTGCGGCGCCCAGGAAGGATTCGACGAAGGCCTGGTTGAAAATGTCCTGCCAGCCGCCGGTGTTCGGGACCAGCGCGCGTGCCTCGCGCGCCTCGACGTCGCCGAGCCGTCCCACCGCGGTCCGTATGGCCGCCATGACACCCTCGATCGAGAGGTCGCACGGCACGATGTTGCCGCAGATCGCCTCGAGCTGGGCAGCGGACCGGTTCTCGTAGGTGTTGGTAACCACCATCGCCCCGGTCGTTGCGAACTCGAACGGCATGACACTCGGGTGCGGGGCGTACATCAGGCTCACCCCGACATCCATTCCGCCGCACATCTTCGCGTAATCCTCTTCGGATTGCTTCTCGCGCAAGGTCATCTGGTGGCCGTCGCCGAGCTCCAGCGGCGGCAGGGAGCTCAGCGCGCCCACACCCTCGAAACGCCACTCCGGACCGAAGAACGAGGCGCGGCACAGGCGCTGCAAGGCAAGCACCGCGATCTCGAAGACGTTGCGGGCGGCGTGGCCCTCGGGACGTGCGTAGAGCACCAGCGTGCGGGTGGAGCGCGCGCTCATCGACCGCGCGGTCTGCCGCGGCAGCTGGATGATGCGGTGCTGGAACGTGACGTAGCGCGACCTCGACTCGGCCGGGCTGCAGCCTGCGAACGGTCCCACACCGTGGGCCTCGAAGTAGTCGCGCAGGAAGTCGCTGTTGATGATGGCGAAGTGGGGGATCCGGTAGATCGATTCGCAGACAGCACGATGCGCTCCGTTGTCGTAGAACACTGGCTCGTATTCCTGCGCCAGCATCAGCGGCAGGTGGCGGGTGCGCGCTGCCAGCCTGGCGCAGATCGGCAGGTCCCAGGCCGAGTAGGCCATGAACCTGTCCTCCGGGCCGCAGGCCGCCTCGGCGAAGGCTGCTCGGTCGACCACGCCAACCTTCAAGAAGGCCTGCCGCACCGCGGCCGAGCCTTCCCTCAGCAGGAAGTAGGGGAGGTTCGGATCCTCCTGCAGGCAGACGATCTTGACTGCGAAGCCGGCCTGCAGGATGGCGACGATCAGCCACAGGACGGCGCGGTAGCCGCCGAACATGATGTCCGGGTTGAGCGTGGGGAAGAATATCCACACGGTCGGCTTGCCCTTGGCGTTCAGGTCGAGCTGCGGCAGGCCGTGACGTGGCTCCAGGCGGCGGTCGAGTTCCACCGTTTTGGCGAGCAGCGACGGCGCGGTGACCCCCGGCATGCGGGCCTCCAACGCCAGCGTGAGGTCGAAGCGCGGCTGGCGCCCCTCGGTGCGGCCGGAATAGAGGTAGTGGAAGAACCCTGAGGGCAGCCATCCTTCGTCGCGGGCCAGGCGGACCTCCGGGTAGAAGGCGCAATACCAACGTTCGTCGAACCAGGCGTTGGGAGAGTGGCCGGCCTTGACGCCGACGGACATGTAGTGGGCGAGCGGGTCGTCGCACGCCACGTCGGCCAGGTACTCCTTGCGGTAGAACGCGGCGTCGAAGGCAGCGGCAACGACGCGCATGCCGTCGTCCTTGCCCTGCTCCTCACGCCGGCGTTCGGTGCGGTAGCCAAGCAGGCGCCCGTAAAGGTTGTAGTGCGCCAAGGGAGGAAGGTGCGGGAAGGCCGAGAGGAAAGCCTGGGCGGCAGGATTGAGCTGCAGGTAGACT
>CAXUIR010000109.1:0-7390 GCA_964251005.1 uncultured Acetobacteraceae bacterium
GCGGAGACAAAAGTTTTTTGCTTCTTTTTTTCAAAAAAGAAGGCCTTGCTTGCTTTGGAACGGTCGATCTCCAGGCCGCTCGTATAATACCAGCCGCACCCGAAACACTGCCTCACGCAGACCTACGACACTGACCGGCCACAAGAACGCAAGGCCTGCTTTTTCGAAAAGCAGCAAAAAACGTGTGTCCGCTTTGGCGCGCGCGCTGCAGAACCTTCGCGACAGCAGAACCAAAAGTCTTTTGCTTCTTTTCTTCAGAAAAGAAGGCCTTGCTTTCTTCCTAACCGGCAGAAGCCAGGACTTCGGCTCACCGGCGCTGCGCCGCTACGTGGCATCGGCCAGAGCCCAGCGCCGGCAATGATCCAGGTAGGCGCCCTCGTGGGAGGCAACCAGCTCGACGACGCTGTTCCACAGCCAGGACGGCGCGTCGAGCGATTTGGAGCGGTTCCGGTTGAGTTCGGCCGACCAGGTCTTCCGGTCAGCGGCAGTCAGCTGATGCGCATGGCCGCGGCCCACGACGGGGGCCAGGAACTCAGCCACGCCCATCGCCTCCTCCCGCGTAAGGTGGTCGATTTCCAGCTTGAGGTCCTGCGGCAGCAGCTCGCGCAGGAACACGCCCTTGCCGAGCAGGCGCGCGGCGACCATCCGGCTGCCGAGAAACGGCGAGAGGGCGCGGGCGCCCGTGACGACGCGCTGGGCGTTGTCCCGCGGCATGTCCTTCTTGCCGTGGGGTGCCGCGGCGGCAACCGCCTCCTTGACGTCCATCAGGCAATGGCGTTCGGCCTTGCCGCTGCCGATCGCGACGAGCACCGCGACCCTCAGCAGGCCAAGCGAGCTGCATCCCTTGCGCCAATAGGCGGCGTCCAGCACCCGTACCGCGGCGTTGTCGTCGCGCGAGCGCAGCAGGGTCGCCAGGCGGCCGACCTCCGCCTCGGCGAACAGCGCGTCCACGGCGTGGCGCTCCTCCTCCGTCAGCGGCCAGAACCGCTTGCCGAGGGGGATGGTCGGGCTGACCCCTTCGATCCGCTCGTCGGCGAGGTGCTTCCAGCTCCGCCCCGCAGCCTCACGCATCACCGTGCGGATCATCTTCGGCATGGACTCCTCGCTGTCGATCATCTCTCCCTGCGCCTCGGGCGCGAAGGCCGTCTCGTAGCCGTGCACCATGCGCTCGATCATCAGCGCGGTCGTGACACCGGGCAGGTCCGAGCTGCGCGCGGCCATGGCGAGCGAGAGCGCCAGGCGGATCATGTCGTGCGCGGGGTTGCCGATGACGGTCTGGTCCAGGTCGCGAACCTGGATGGCGAGCGCACCCTTGGTGCTGGCAACCGGGCCGAGGTTGCCGACGTGGCAGTCGCCGCAAATCCAGGCTTCGGGACCGGCCGGCAGGGACAGCCGTGCCGAACCCTCCAGCCACTCGTAGAACCGGACGGTGCTGCCGCGGACGTAGGCATGGGCCGAGGCCGCCATCTTGCGGTTGCGCTCCTCGGTAAGCGCCTTGGATCTCTGGTCGGCCTGGATGGTCGGCGTCTGCTTGTTTGCCAAGGTTTCGTGCTCGATGCGTGTGAGGTGGAGTGCCGACGGGACGCCGATGTCATGTGTTAACCTGGGCGACCCAAGAATGTTGCTCGTCGGAACCGGCAGGAGACTCGGCGCCCCCGTTGCCGAGAGCGCCGCCGCAGGTTGCCGAAGCACGCGGGCTGCAGAACGACAGGCCCGTGCAGGCCTGCACACCCCTATGGGCAGGCCGGTGAGGAGACACGGACGTGCAGGTTTTCGTCGTAACTTCGGCCATCAACGACAATCACCAGGAGCTCGACGAGAGCATCATCCGGCCGAACGGGGCCGCCCGCCGGATACAGACGCTCGCCAAACACAGAGCAAGGGCGCCTTTCGGCTACCAACAGGCCTGGAGATTGAGCGTTTCGAGCAAGCAAGGCCTTCTTTTTTGAAAAAAAGAAGCAAAAAACTTTTGCGTCCGCTGTCGCGGTTCTGTCCGGCGAGCGCGCGACAGCGGAGGCAAAGTTTTTTGGTCCTTTTTTTCAAAAAAGGACTGCTTGCTTTCTGTGAGAAAGCATCAAGGCCGGCTGGTGTTACTATCCGTTCCCACGAGGTCGGAAAACGCTCAAGCAGCATTCCTTCACAATCTCGGTCGCCTCACCTTGGATACCTCCGGCGCAGGTCGACCTACGGTTCGTCGCAACTGAAAGGCGGAAGGGGAGTGTCCAGCTTCATCGTTGTGGCAACAGGGTCCAGGTTTTCGGGACCGGAAGAGAGGACGGCGTCGACGGCCGTGCATGCCGAAGCGCACCACCTCTGCCTCACTCGCCTTTGCGGCAGGTCCGGGAAGGTTCAGGTGTTCGTCAAACTCGGCCGTGAGATAAGCTGGCAGACACTCCAGCGCATGGCTGTCGCGGAAAGAAACGGCTGATAGTTACCGTCCTGGTTCCGAGCGGCTTCAGGCAGAGCAAGCGGTTCTTTTTTGAAAAAAAGAACCAAAAAACTTTTGCTCTCTTGGGTTATGCGCTGAAGGAAACTCCGCGACAACCAGACCAAAGTTTCTTGCTGCTTATTTCAAAAAGCGCTTTTGCGTTTCCTTTTGGACTTCATGGGATCAAGGTCCAGGGATACCAGCGATCCTGGGTTTTGTCTCCCGACACCCCAAAAGAAAGTAAAGCCCGCTCTTCTGAAAAGCTGCAAAACTTTGGTCCTAAAGTCGCGAAGTTCCTAGAGCGCGCGCCCAAGAGAGCAAAAGTTTTTTGGTTCTTTTTTTCAAAAAAGAACCGCTTGCTATGCATTTCTACAGTTCGACAAGTGGGACCGCCGGTTCAAATCACCTCGGCGGCCGGAAGGACAATCACTCTCGCAGAAAAGCTACGTATAGCAGTCCGGAAAACATGACGACGCCGCAGGTGAGCAGCATGGAAAAATTGACGTACCAGGGCTGATCGAATGCTCTCGGCCAACAGATATCGGTGATGGCCGCGGCTCCCCAAACGAATGCTGCGATGTTGACGGGCGTGCCCCACGCCCCGAGCCTGAAGGCGCCTCCCGGACGCCAGCCGGCCAGCCGGGACCACAACGCGCCCAGAACGATCATCTGGAACGCGGTGTAGATGCCCACTACGGCAAAGCTGACGATGGTTGCCACGACATCCTGGAAGACCATGCCTGCGAGCAGGATGGCGCTCGCGACGATGCCGGAGAGGAGCAGGGCCCTGTCCGGCGTGTGCGTCCTTGCGGAAAACCCGCTGAGCCACGTGCTGCCGACGATCATGCCGTCGCGCGCGAAGGCGTAGACCAGCCTGCTTGCGGCCGCCTGCAGGCTGAGGATGCAGGAGACGAACGAGACCATGATCACGAGAGCGACGAGGCGCGCACCCCACGCACCGAACGCCGAGGTCAGAACCATGCCGACAGGGTCGCCCACGCGGCCGGCAATGACGGCCGGGATGTCCGGCAGTGCCAGGATCAACGCGAGGCAGACGAACATCGACGCGGACATGCCGACGTAGATCGTGCTGCGCATGGCGCGCGGCACGCTCTCTCCCGGGTTGGCGATCTCTTCGGCCACGTCGCCGCACGCCTCGAACCCGTAGCAGGTGAACAGGCCGACGATGGACGCCGCAAGAAAGGCGGGCGCGTAGCTGCCCCCATGGGCGACGCCGAAGCTTCGAAAGAGGACGGCAACCGGCTGGTGACGATGCATGGTCAGCAGGTAGCCGCCGACGGCAACCGCGCCGAGAAGCTCGCAGACGAACCCGAACATGGCGACGCGCGCGAGAACGCGCGTGCCGGCCAGGTTCAACGCGGTGGAAGCGGCGACGAGAGCGACCGCGATGGCGGCCGTCACCTGCGGGCTGCCGGCAAAGCCGAGCAAGGGTGCGACGAACGGGGTGGCACCCGCCGCCACCGCCGCTATGCTGGTGAACAGCGCCCAGCCGTACACCCAGGCCGACATCCAGGCCCATCGCTTCCCGACGAGGCGGCGCGCCCACGGGTACAGGCCACCCGATATCGGGTATTGCGAGACGACCTCGCAGAACACCAGGCAGACGAGAAACTGTCCGCACGCGGCCAGGACGTACCACCAGATCATCGGCGGGCCGCCGGCCGCCATGCCGATGCCGAACACCGAGTACACGCCGACTACGGGCGAGAGGTAGGTGAAGCCCAGGGCGAAGTTCTGCCACAACGACATCGATCGGTCGAACTGGGTGGTGTAGCCCAGTGCCGCCAGTTGCCGCGCGTCGGCGTCCTGCGCCGGCGGCTCACGCCCAGACATGACGCCCGCCTTGGCTTTGCCCGCCTTCGCTTAGCCCGCCTTGGCTTTGCCCGCCTTGGCTTAGCCCGCCTTGGCTTTGCCCGCCTTGGCTTTGCGGAGCGTGCCGCGCGGCGGTCACCAGCGCACCATGACGTGGCGCGCGATCGTGTAATCCTCCAGCGCGTACGTGGAGAGGTCCTTGCCGTAGCCGGATTGCCGCGTACCGCCATGCGGCATCTCGCTGGCCAGCATGAAGTGCGTGTTGACCCAGACGCAGCCGTAGCGCAGGCGCGCGGCGACCCGCATCGCCTTGCCCGCATCCTTCGACCACACCGACGAGGCCAGGCCGTAGTCGGACTCGTTTGCCCAGGCAACGACGTCGTCGGTATCAGCGAAGGGTGTGACCGACACCACCGGCCCGAACACTTCCCGGCGCACGATCTCGTCGTCCTGCCGCGCGCCGGCGACGATCGTCGGCTCGTAATAGAAGCCTGGTCCGCTGACCGCGTTTCCGCCCGCGGCGATGCTGACGTGGGGCTGCGACCGCGCGCGCTCGACGAAGCCCGCCACCCGTGCACGCTGGCGCTCGGAGATCAGCGGGCCGAGATCGTTCGTCGTGTCGTCAGGCTCGTTGAAGCGCAGCGTTCCCACCGCGTCGGCCAACGCCGCCACGAAACGCTCGTAGACCGCAGCGTGGCAATACACCCGGCAGGCCGCCGTGCAGTCCTGCCCGGCGTTGTAGAAGCCGAACACGCGCACCGCCTCGACCGCCTCGGCCAGGTCGGCGTCGGCCAGGATGATGACCGGCGCCTTGCCGCCCAGTTCCAGGTGCGTGCGCTTGATGGTCGCCACCGCGGCGGTCATCACCTTGCGGCCGGTGGCGATGTCGCCGGTGAGCGACACCATGCCGACGTCCGGGTGTCCGATCAGACGGCTGCCGACCGTCTCTCCGGCGCCGAGCACCACGTTCATCACGCCGTCCGGCAGAAACTCGGCCATGTCGGCCGCCAGCTTCAGCGTGCTCAGCGGCGTCAGTTCCGACGGTTTGAGAACCACCGTGTTCCCCGCCGCCAGCGCCGGTGCGCACTTCCACACCGCCATCATCAGCGGGTAGTTCCAGGGTGCGACCGAGGCGACGACGCCGACCGGATCGCGCCGGATCATCGAGGTGTGGCCGGCAAGGTACTCGCCGGCCAGCGGTCCCTGCAGGCAACGCACGGCGCCCGCGAAGAAGCGCACGCAATCCACGATGGCGGGTATCTCGTCGCGCAGCACCAGGTGGCGCGGCTTGCCGCAGTTCAGCGCCTCCAGGTCTGCGTAGGTGTCCGCCTCGGCCTCGATGCTGTCTGCAATCTTCAGCAGCAGGCGGGCGCGCTCGGCCGGGCTGGTGCACGCCCATGCCTCGAACGCCCGAGACGCCGCCGACACCGCCAGGTCCACCTGGGCGCCGGACGCCTCGGCCAGCTCGGTGATGAGGGAGCCGGTGCGGGGGTGGTGCACCGGCAGGCTCGCCCCCTCGCCGGCTTGCCATTGCCCGCCGATGTGCATCCTGGTCTGCAGGCCGGAGGTCGCCTGCGTCGGCGCCGCGCAGGCAGTCGCTTCGTCGGCCATGCGGTTACGCTCCCCCCGCGACCACGTCGCGTGCGCATTTCAGCCGCCCGCCGGCGATCGTGTCAACACGCGGCCGAGGTGGGTGCAGCAAGGAAGGCAAGGCCTTCTTTTCTGAAGAAAAGAAGCAAAAGGCTTTTGCTCCTGCTGTCGCGGTATTTTCATGCAGCGTATACTCAAGGGAACAAAAGTTTTTTGGTTCTTTTTTTCAAAAAAGAACCGCTTGCCTTTCTCGATTCAGGCATGTGGTTTTGCCTGCCCTCCGCCGGCCGCGTAGGATCGCGTCGTTGGAGAGGCGGTAAGGCTCATGGGATCGATCGCGCCTGCCGTAGATCGCCGGCGGTGACACCCGACGTCATGAGGCTCGGCACGCCGGGCGGCGGCGCCGCACGTTCGGGTCCGACCATCAACATCGAGAACCTGTGCCTGCACTTCGCAGGCAAGAAGCTGTTCGACGGCCTGTGCCTCGTTCTGCCCGGCGGAGAGCTGACCGCACTGCTCGGCGCGAGCGGCGTCGGCAAAACCAGCCTGTTGCGCGTGCTGGCGGGTTTCGTGCCGGCGCAAGGCCTTGTGGCCACCGGGTCGGGTGCGGGGCTGCACGGCCTGGTCGCCTACATGGGCCAGGACGACGGGCTGCTGCCGTGGTCCTCCGCCCTGTCCAACGTCACCCTGGGCGACCGGCTGCGCGGGCGGCGGGCGGATCGCGCGCGCGCCATGATGCTGCTCGACGCGGTGGGCCTGGCAGACCGTGCCGGCGCGCTGCCGGAGGCGCTGTCCGGCGGCATGCGCCAGCGCGTCGCTTTGGCACGCACGCTGTACGAGGACCGTGGCGTGGTGCTGATGGACGAGCCGTTCTCCGGCCTGGACCAGCTCAGCCGCGCACGCATGCAGACGCTGGCTGCCCGCCTGCTGCACGGCCGCACCGTGCTGCTGATCACCCACGACCCGATGGAAGCATGCCGGCTTGCGCAGCGCGTGCTGGTGATGTCCGGCTTTCCGGCAAGGCTCTCGCCGCCGCTGTGCCTGGACGGCGAGACGCCGCGCGCGGTGGACGACCCCCTGGTGCTGCGCACGCAGGGCGAGCTGTTGCGCACCCTGCTCGGCCAGCCGGGATGAGGCCGCTGCTGACCTGTGCGGGGTTGGTTTGCGTCTGGTGGCTGGTGCAGGCGGGGTTGGGCGTGCCGGCCTACCTGCTGCCCTCGCCGCCCTCCGTGCTGCGGGCAATGTGGGCGCAGCGGTGGCTGCTGGCGGACAGCACGTGGACCACGCTGGTGGAGACCCTGTTGGGGCTGGGCCTGGGTGTAGGCTTCGGCGCCGCGGCCGCGCTGCTGATGGCGCAGTCCGCCGTGCTGCGGCGCTGGCTGCTGCCGGTGCTGTTGCTGAGCCAGGCGGTGCCGGTGTTCGCCCTGGCACCGGTGCTGGTCCTGTGGCTCGGGTTTGGCATGACCAGCAAGGCGGCTGTGGCCGCCATCGTCATCTTCTTCCCGGTGGCCTCCGCCTTCCACGACGGCCTGCAGCGGG
>CAXUIR010000110.1:0-7381 GCA_964251005.1 uncultured Acetobacteraceae bacterium
GCCTGCTGGGCGCCGGCGGCCCCGCGGCGCGGGAGGACCGGCTGGAGCGCAGCCTGGCGCGCGCGCGGGCCAGCCAGCCAACCCCGGACGCCACGCCGCCCGCCGACGCCCAGCCGCTCTGCCCGGTGGTCAGCCTGGGCACCACCTGCATCGCCGCCGCCGTGCTGCGCCGGTTCGGCATCAGCCAGGCACCGATGCCGTTCGACTGGCTGACCAGCACCCCGGCGATGATACGGCACTGCATCGAGACGGAGTTCGCCGTGCTGGCCGACCCCGCCCAGCACGTGAGCCTGACCGGCCAGGCCAACCACGGCGAACCCGACGAGGGCGCCGTCCACCTGGCCTACCGCGAGGCCTACGGCATCGGCCGCGTGTTCAACCACAGCGACCCGACGCGGCCGGGCGGGCGGCGCTACCTGCAGGCCTGCATCGACCGTTTCGCCGACCTCGCCGCCCCGCCCGGCCCGAAGCTGTTCGTCCAGCTGCGCGGCGCAAGCGAGCCGGCCGAGTTCGCGGAGACGGCGCGCCTGCTGGACAGCGCGGTCCCCGAGGGCGTGCTGCTGCAGGTGCTGGTGGACGCGCCGGACAGGCGGCGCGTGCTGCCGCTGCTCGACGTCACCGCGCGCGCCGGCAATCACGTGCAATACACGATGCGGCCGCTCTCCCAGCTCTGGGGCGAGCGCTTCGAGGACGCGGCGGACGAGCTGTTCCTCGCCAAGCTGATCCGCGCCCACGCCAGCCTTGCCAACACGCCCAGGGCCGCCGCTTCCCGCGGCCGCGCAGCCCTGCACAGGGCCTACCACCGGTTCGGCGAGGAGGCGCCCGAGTACGTCAAGCTGCCCGCCAGCGGCGTGGCGCCGCCGGTCGTCCACCTGGGCAACCTGGCGCTGCACCGCTTCCTCAGCCGCGCAGGCCTGGCGCGGCGTTTCGAGTTCGGCGCGTTCGATCCCGGGCAGGCCCGAGCCGAGCTCGGCGGCGGCGCCTTGCTGGTGACCTTCACCGGCAACCGGGCGAGCCTGCAGGTGGACCTGGCCGAGACGGACCGGGTGTGGCAGCGACTGCAGCGGGCGCTGGCGGCCGTCTACGTCATGGACGCGCTGCTGGCGGACGGCCCGGTGCCCGACACGAGCTTCCTGCTGGAGGTGGGCGACACCGGCTACGCCGAGCGCAGCGCCTGTTTCTGCTCGCCCCGGCCCGGCGCCTGCCTGCTGCCGGACCAGGACTTCATCGGCTCGGGCGGCTACGAGGACCTGCGGCGCGAGGCCGCCCTGCACGACCGGCCCTGGCAGGACCGCGCGCCCGTGGTCTTCTGGCGCGGTGCCACCACCGGTCAGCTCCGCCACGCGCCGCCAGGCCCGGACGCGCCCGACGACCTCACCTGGCTGCCGCGGCTGGATTTGTGCGCACGCGCGGCACGCTCGCCGATCGCCGGCCGCTACGATGTCGGCATCTCCAACATCGTGCAGGTCAGCGAGCCGCATTTGGTGGCGCGCATCGAGGCCTCAGGGCTGATGCGCGGGCGGGTGCCGCACAGCGCGTTCTTCGGCCACAAGTGGCTGCTGGTGATCGACGGCAACTCCAACGCCTGGAGCGCTCTGTTCGCTGGCCTGCTCCGCGGTTCCTGCGTGCTGAAGGTCGCCTCGCCGAAAGGGTTCAAGCAGTGGTACTACGACCGGCTGAAACCGTGGGTGCACTTCGTTCCCGTCGAGGAAGACTTGTCCGACCTCGACGAGCTTGTCGCCTGGCTGGAGGCGCACGATGACGACGCACAAGCGATCGGCAAAGCGGGCCGGGCGTTCGCGGAGGCGCTGACCTTCGAAGCAGTGGTGGCGGACTCCGCGGCGCGGTTGCGCGCGTGGCTGAGCAGGTGAGGCATTTTCAGTTTCGTTTTGGTAAGCCGCCCGGCTTCTATTTGACGCCGTTTCGTCAGGCTATCAGCGTGCTACGCGCAGCTTGTGCCATCGACCCTGGACGCGCACCCATCGACAGTCAGCAAGAGAAGCAGGGAGTTCTCTTCTGAAGATAAAGAAGCAAAAGACTTCTTGTCCTGCTGTCGCAATGGTTCCGCAGCGCGCACCAAGTAACAAAAGTTTTTTGGTTCTTTTTTTCAAAAAAGAACCGCTTGCTTACGCGTCACCGGTCAAGACTGGAGACTTTAATACTAGGCGAACAGCGTGCTCCGCACGGCGCTCCGGTGCCAGCTGAGTCGTAATAGCCCGCGTTGAGGCTGACGTTCGCGAGGCAAGGAAGGCCTTCTTTTTTGAAAAAAAGAAGCAAAAAACTTTTGCTTCCTAGCCTGCGTCACGGTGAAGCCTGGTTCTGCAAGCGTGTGTGCTTGCATCGGTAGTCCTCTCTTCGATGCAGGTAAAAAATGAAATTTTTTCTACGACGTTCACTTAACTATCCGGCATCCCAGCCCGTCGACCCGCACGTCATGCTGGTGACTTCCGGGCCATTCGTCGGCTTCTCAAGTGGCGCGAGGGTTGATCCTTTTGCCCTCTTACCAAGGCACCACAGCCCCGCTGTAGTCGAGAAACACCCCGCTCTCCTCGGCAGCATCCATCACCTGCAGCAACCGCCGTGCCGCATCCTCCGCCGACATTCCCTGGTTCGCCTCGGTGAACGGCGCCGACAACCCCGTGCGCACCGTGCCGGGATGCAGCGCCAGCAGCACCGCCTGTGGCCGCCGGCGCGCCACCTCCACCGCGGCGGTGCGCACCACCTGGTTCAACGCGGCCTTCGACGCGCGGTAGGAGTACCAACCGCCCAGCCGGTTGTCGCCGATGCTGCCCACGCGCGCCGAGAGCACGGCGAACACCGAGCGGCCCTGCCGCGGCAGCAAGGCTGCGAAATGCTTGATCAGCAGCGCCGGCCCGACGGCGTTAACGGCGAACGCACGCGCCATCACCGCAGGGTCGAGGTCGGCCAAGCGCTTCTCCGGCCCGATGCCCTCGATGGTCAGGGCGCCGGTGGCGGCCACGATGCGCCCGAACGGCGCGTGCGGCAGCAGGTGCGCGGCGGCGGCGGCAATGCTCGCCTCGTCGACAAGGTCTATAGCCGGGTTGGTGCGTCGACCGAGCGCGTGGACCTGTTCGCCTGAAAGGGCGGCGATCAGGGCGGCGCCGATGCCGCCGGTATCGCCTATCACCAGGGTAGGTGAGGTTACCAAAAGCAAGCGGTTCTTTTTTGAAAAAAAGAACCAGGAAACTTTTGCTTTCTAGGCAGCTGCAACGCCATGCGTCTCGGAGTAGACCGAAGCGCCGGCGCCAGCGCAGGGACAAAAGTTTTTTGCTCCTTTTTTCCCAAAAAAGAAGGCCTTCCTTGCTTCCTTCAGAAGTCCGTGCAGCGCCCTTTGACTTCCCAATCACCGTATCGGGTCGGCTCGGGTCCCTTAGG
Source organism: uncultured Acetobacteraceae bacterium (assembly GCA_964251005.1). GTDB lineage: Bacteria > Pseudomonadota > Alphaproteobacteria > Acetobacterales > Acetobacteraceae > BOG-908. The sequence goes on from CAXUIR010000110.1 coordinate 3,397, forward strand.
CCCGCCGATCTCCTTCGGCAGCTTGGCGGGCGTCACGGCCGCCTCGGCTTCGGGCTTGGTCTCGTCGGGGGTGTCCATGCCGAAGACATTGTCGGGCGCGGCGCTTTCGCAATCCCTTGCCTGCCCGCGTATTCTCCGCCATCTCTCTGGCGAGCCCACGCCAGGAGAACCCGGTGGACCATATTGCCTTGTTGGTGTCTGCCCACCGCTCGCTTCTGATGGGCATTTTCGCGCTCGCGCTGTGGGCCCTGGCAAATTACTGGTACCTCCGTGGCGACATTCGGAACTACAGACGCGCCCGGCGTCCCCACAACTGGAGCGTCGACATGGTCACCAAGAGCTCGAAGGGCGGACGCCCGGGCAGCCATTAGCAGCGATCGTGGCGCTCGCCCCCGCCAGCTTGCCGAAAGGCAGCGCTGAGGGTGTTTGCTTAGAAACTTGGGTCAGCCAACCGGCTGCCGCCTGCCGCTTGCCGGCCCTACAGCAATCCCGAGGCCAGGTTCACCGACAGCGCGATGATAACGGTGTTGAACATGAACCCCAGCAGCCCGTGGAGCGTGGCCAGCCGTCGCAACTTGCGCACGCTGATCTGCACGTCCGACACCTGAAACGTCATGCCGAGCACCACGGCGAAGTAGAGGAAATCCCAGTAGTCCGGCTCGTCCTCGCCGGGAAAGGCGAGGCCGCCTTCCACGCCCTGCCGGCCGGGCGATACCTGGTAGAACTCGTGCGCGTAACGCAGCGCGAAGACCGCCTGCGCCAGCAGCCAGGACAGCACCAGTGTTGCGGCCACCAGCGACACCTTCAGCTCCTTGGGTCCGGGCGCGGCCGCCTTCATGGTGCTGAACTCGCCGATGATGGCGGCGAAGCTGATGCCGATCGCTGCCAGCACCAGGAAGAACAGCGTCCACTCGCCGTCCTGCTGGGCCTCTGCCCGCGCCGGCATGCGGCTGGTGGGCGTGCGCGCGAACAGCACCAGCATCAGCACCAGGTAGACAGCGACGCCGGCGTCCCAGGCGGCGATGCCGCGCGTCAGGTGCGTCCATCCGGCTGGGATCGCCGCCAGCGACGCGGCGCCAAGAGCAGCGGCAACGAACAGTCGGGCATGGCCTAACGCGACGCTACGCAAACTGACGGCCACAGAAGCTTTCTCCTACCCTGCGCAACTTTCGGTTACGAAAGAAAAGCAAGGCCTGCTTTTTCGGAAAAAAGCAGCAAAAAACTTTTACGCGGCTGTCGCGGACACCTCCGCAGCGAGTACCCGTAAGCAAAAGTTTTTTGGTTCTTTTTTCAAAAAAGAATTGCTTGCTTGCTTTCTTACGCCCGCACCAACCCCCGCATCGGCTGCACCCCATCGCTCCCCGGCAGCACCCGTCCCATGCTGGAACGCTGCATGTGCATGTGGTCGATCAGCACGCCCATGATCACGCTGCGCACATCCGTCGTCGGCGCCAGGTCGCGGTTCTCGAACAGCTTCCCGTCTGCCAGGCCGGGCCAGTCCGCGCGGACGCGGCCACCGGCGACCGCACCGCCGACCAGCATCGCCGCCCCGGCGGTGCCGTGGTCCGTGCCGCCGGTGCCGTTGATGCGCGCGGTGCGGCCGAACTCGGTCACCGCCAGCACCACGGTGCGGCTCCACGCCTCGCCCAGCCCGGCGCGCAGGGCGGCAAGGCCCGCGTCGAGCTGCCCGAGCGTCTCGGCCAGCCTTCGGTCCTGGGCGGCGTGGGTGTCCCAGCCGCCGATCTCCAGCGCCGCCACCCGCGGCCCGTTCTGCTGCGCCAGCAGGCGGCCGGCGGCGCCGGCCAGCATCTCGAAGCTGCGGTCGTGCTTGGGGTCGGCCGCCTGGCCGCTCAGCGCGGAGGCGGCAAAGCCGCGCTGCTTCAGCCCCTCGGCCATCGCCGGACCCACCACCGGGTCGCGCGCGGTGATGGTGAGCAGGCGCTGGTAGAGGTCCGCGGTGGGCTGGGCGAAGTGGTCGGGCGCGTAGGCCTCCACCACGGTGGTGCCGCGCATCAGCAGCGGGGCGGACAGGCCGACGGTCAGTCCCAGCTCGCGGCCGCTGGTGGGCATCAGGCCTACGGCGCGGTTCAGCCAGCCGCTGTTCAGCCGCTGGTCGGCGCCGGCCTCGAGGTAGTCCTGCGCCTCAAAATGGCTGCGGCTGCGGTAGTGGCCGGCCACCGCGTGGATTAGCAGCGCGTCGTTGGCCGCGTACATCGTGTGCAGCTGCGCCAGCGACGGGTGCAGGCCGTACGTGCCGCCGAGGTCGAGGATGCCGCCGGGCTGCCCGGGCATCGGCAAGGCGAGCGGGCCGCGCAGGGCGGCAAACGCCGGGTCGCCGTAGGGCTGCACCGCGGACATGCCGTCCATCGCACCGCGCAGCAGGATCACCACAAAACGCTGCTCGGTCTGCGGCGCGGCCAGCGCCACCGAGGTGCCGCCGAGGGTGAAGGCGGCGGCGAGGCCCAGCAGGGCCTGACGGCGCGAGAGGCGGCATCCGTCGGGACACAGGGTGGCCATCTCTAGCGCCTCTGAAATTCGGGGGAGGCCAGCAGCAGGGTCAGCCCGTCGCGGCGCGTGCCGGCGGCGCGGACCTGGCCCAGCGTCTCTGCCGTCAGCAGCGGGCCGAGCAGCGCGTGGCCGAGCTGCTCGGGGTCGGTGGTGCCGGCCGCGCGCGCGGACAGGCCGTAGGCGAAGTCCACCCGCTGCAGCATGGCTTCCGGCCCTGCCCAGTCCGCCGCGCGGTCCGGCCAGCCGATCGGGAACGGCGCCTCGAACACCCCCTCGCCCAGCCCGGCGGGCATGGACATGATGTTGGGCACGCTGTCCGGCGTGGCACCGAGCGCCCGCAGGCAGCCGATGACGTAGTCCTGCGGGGCGCGCAGCTTGGTGGCCGGCACCCAGGCGCCGGGCAGCTCGATCAGCGCCAGAGCGGCGGCACCCAGGTCGCCCTGGGTGTCACGCAGCACCGTCTCGATGCGCGCGACGTCGTGGGCCGGCGGCACGTCGGCGACGAAGTGGCCGACCAGCTTGGTGGCCAAATGGTGGTAGGTGGCCGGCTGGGTGCCGAGCCAGCCGAGCAGCTCCACGCCGCCTTCCTCGCCGGCGGGCCAGCTGCGGCCCATCACCTCGATCTCGCCCGGCTCGTGCAAATTGGGGCGGAAGCGGTAGCCGAGCGGCGGCTGGTGCATCTCGACCGACCAGCCGGTCAGCACGCGGGCGAAGTTGGTGACGTCTTCCTGGGTGTAGCCGGAGGCCGGGGTGACGGTGTGCAGCTCCAGGCACTCGCGCGCCAGGTTTTCGTTCAGCCCCACGTGGCGGCGGATGCCTGCCATGCTGCCGGGCCCGGCCGAGGTGGAGTTGTTGAGGTAGGTGAGCATCGCCGGGTGGCGCATCACCGCCAGCAGCATGTCGGCGAAGCGGCCGGTGACGTGCGGGCGGATCGCCTCGCGGATGTAGGCGCCGCTGGTGCCGGCGGTGGGCAGCGAGCGGTCGGCGATAGTGAAGTGGTTGGCCCAGAACCAGACCAGGCGCTCGCGGTAGGGCGCCTCGGTCATCAGCGCCTGATTGAGCATGGCGCGGCGTTCGTCGGCGGCCAGCTTGGCCACCGGGCGGGGTCCACGGGGCTGGTCCTGCGGCGGCGCCGTGCTGCCGGCTGGGGCAGGCTGGTCCATGCCGGGCTGCTTCTTCGGGCGGCCCATGTCGTATTGCTCGGCCACCACGGCGAGCGCCTCCGGCGTGTCCGGCAATCCGGCCGCGCTGGCGGTGTCGGGGCCGGAGAGCTGACTGCGCAACCAGGCGCGCGGGTCGTCCGGCAGGGCGTCGGCGGGCCGGCGGCCGAAGCCGAAGCGGTTCAGGGCGACGAACGCGGCTGTGTCCATGGGGGGGATATAGCAGCGGGGCGGGTTACCCGCAGTGACGAAGTGTGGCGAAGCAAGGAAGGCAAGGCCTTCTTTTCTGAAGAAAAGAAGCAAAAGACTTTTGACTC
>CAXUIR010000111.1:0-308 GCA_964251005.1 uncultured Acetobacteraceae bacterium
GCGCCGCCGCCCCGGCCGCCAGCGCCACGGCCGGTGCGTGCAGCAGGTCGGCCGCGTCTGCCGGGCGTGGGGCGCGTGCTTCGGCGAGCGCCGTGGTCAGTTCGCGGTCGTCGTAGAGCAGCGCCGGGCCGAACAGGGCGGCGTATTGCTCGGGCAGCAGCGGGGCGCCGTGGGAGAGGTTGTCCACCGCCGCGTTGTGCGCGTGTCCGACGAGAATTCGGCCAGAAGCAAGGCTAAAAAACTTTTGCTTCCTGGGGTGCGCGTCGGGGAGGCGTGTCGTTTCAGTCGTCCGCGACAGCCGAGCCAAA
>CAXUIR010000111.1:379-7318 GCA_964251005.1 uncultured Acetobacteraceae bacterium
GCGGCCGCCAGTGGCCAGGGCTGCGCCGCGTCGAAGCACACCAGCCGCGCCGGCGGCGCCACGAAGTGCCGTGCCAGCCACAGTTTGGCGAACACCAGTGCGCCGCCGGTGACCTCCGCCTGCGGCCGCACGCGAGCGAACTCGCGCAGATAGTGGCCGGCACCGCAGGCCAACTCGACGATGCGGTCCGGCGCGTGCCAGTGCGCCTCGGCCAAAGCGAGGCCGGACAGGAACGTGGGGTCCGACCAGCGATGCGCGAAGTAGGTGCCCACCGGCCCGAACGCCAGCAGGTCCATCGCCGCGCGGAAGCTCAGCGCGGCGCGCTCGCGGACTGCGCGGCGGCGGGCGGCTTCGTCTGGCGGCGGCGTGCTGGCCCAGCCGTCCTGGTCGGCCAGCAGGGTGACGCAGGCGGTCTCGGCGTCGCCGTTGTCCAGTGCGGCCAGCGCGACGTCGGCGAGCGCGCGCCGGTCGGCGCGCAGAAAAGCGATGCCGTCCACCACCGGCCAGCGCTCCCCGGGCGCATGCAGGTCGTGCGGTCCGGCGGTAAGCACGGCGCCGGTGACCGGGCTGTGCAGGCCGTCCAGTGCCACGGTCACGCCAGCGCCGCTCCGGCGGCGCGCAGCTTTCGGCGGAGACCCTGGAGCGTGCCGGTTGGCAGCCCGCAGCGAGCTGGGCCGCGCAGGCTGTCAAACGCGGGGATCACACTGTTGCCGGCGCGGCACATCGCCCGAAGCGGGCGGATGGCAACGTTCCGCGAGGATGGCGCAGGTGGCTGACGCATCGGCTGAGGCTGAAGCGGCGCGCCATTTATCAGCAGCTCGCCGCGAGGAGCGCGAAGGAAGCTGAAGGACGGCAGGCCGCCGAACCTTGCGGTCACGCCAGCACCGATCTGGGGTCGCTTGACCCGATGGCCGATGGCCGATGCGGGTCAGTCGAGACCGCGCAGGTCGTCAGGAGACGCCGGCCGGCGTGCTCGGTAGTCACGCCGGCACCAACCCGGCGCGGCGCATCACCTGGTAGTGGAAGTCCTGCAGCGGGCCGGCGTGGACCAGTTCCATGTCGTCGGTCGCCTGCGCCTCGGTGAAGCCGGCGACAGCGGCAAAGTGCCGCACCTCCATGATGCGGTCGATCACGTCGGCGGCGTTGAAGGCGCGACCCTCCGGCGTATCGGCGTTCGCTATCAGGGCGAGCGCGTCCCGCGTGTGGGCGGCCAGGCCCGGCGGCAACGTCGCCAGCGCCTGATCCGTGAGGCGGCGCAGGATCGGCATCAGGTGAGCGCCGAGCAGCACCTCGCCGGCGAACCCGGCATCGGGCAAGGTCGCGTTGTGCAGGTGGTGCGCGAGGCCGGCGAGGAAGACGGGCGCGGGATCGGCGCCATACTCGGCGCACAAGACGACGCCGAGCACGGCGACAGCGAGGCAGTGGTCGCCGTGGCCCTCGGACGGCTCGAGGATTAGACGGGGCTTGCCGGGGCAGGTGGCGCCGGCGCGTGGCTGGCGGACCAGCGCCTCGACGAAAGCGGGGGCAGCGGCGGCTGCACCTTGCTCGGCGCCGGCGTGCGGACCCGCATCGGCGCCGACGCGCCGGCGCAACTCCCCGACCCGGCTGGCTGCCGTCGCACCGGCCTGGGGGCCTGCCACAATGCAGCCAGCCACCTGATCGAACGAGGCTACCTGCACCTCTGCCGCCTGGCCGGCCGATAGCCCGCCGGCGGCCAGCACCGTACGGTCGATGCCGCCCAGGCGCAGGGCGGCCAACGCCTCGGCGGAGACCGAAAGTGCGACCTCCCGCACGGCGGCGCCGGCACATAGCGACGACCAGGCACGCCGGAACAGCAGCGATGCAAGGCTGTCGGACGAGCGCGCGTCGCGAATGCGCTTCAGCGTTGCCAGTTCGGCAGCCAGCGAGGCGATACCGGCAAGGTCGGCCGGCCCTGCTGACCGTACCGGTGGCAGGCTGTCCATCAGCCGGACCGCCTCAGGCCGCCACCAGCCAGTCGAGTAGCACCTGCTGCTGCACGGGAAAGGAGTGCTCCTCGCGGCTCCCGGCCGGCGTCATCGGCGCCTTGAAGAACAGGCCGAGCTGCTCCTGGATGCCGCCCTGGCCGCGGCGGCGTGCGAGGTCCAGGACGCGCGCGATCTCGATCACCAGCGGGGCGGCGAGGATGCTGTCGCGGCAGAGGAAGTTCAGCTTGATCTGCATTTTCTGGCCGAGGAAGCCGACGATGTCGATGTTGTCCCAGGCTTCCTTGTTGTCGCCGCGCGGCTTGTAGTACTGGATGTTCACCAGGTGGTTCTCCACCTTGTAGCCGAGGATGCTGTCCAGCACCGAGCCCTTGGTGGCGAGCTTGCTCTGCAGGCTGGCCGCGTTGTCCAGCGCAAGCCCGTCGCGATTGCCGAGGATGTTGGTGCTGAACCAGCCTTCCACGAACAGCGAGCGCGCGCGCAGCGCCGGCGCCAGCACGGTCTTGAGGAAGGTCTGTCCGGTCTTGCCGTCCTTGCCGGCCACCGGCACGTTGCGCTCGGCGGCGAGTGCAACCAGAGCGGGGATGTCGGCGGCCAGGCTCGGGGTGAAGTTGCCGTAGGGCACCCCCTCGGTAATCGACGCGTAGGCGTAGAGCATTGCCGGGCTGATCGAGGGGTCGTTGTCGTCCAGTCCACGTTCGAAGGCGCCGACCTCCTCCAGCACGGCAGTATCGGCCGGCCAGCGTTCGACGGAGGCGAGGTTGATCATCACCACGTCGCTGATGCCGGTGGACTCCTTGTAGTCGCGGATGTCCTGCCGGATGCGCTCGACCGCGCCACGATGGCTGCCGGCGACCACCTTGTTGGCGCCGTCCACGTTTGCGCAGAAATCGGTGCTGCCGACCGCCGGCCAGGGACGAATGCGCGACATCGGGTCGGCAACGAGGCCCGCCTGCTCGGCCTCCAACACCCGGTGTCCCTGCGCCGCTCGGCTCAGGTCGTCGGCGTTGAGGTCCCAGCCGGCGAAATGCATGTTGCGGTAGGCGGTCAGGCCAGGCACGTCGGCGTCGGCCAGCGGCAGTCCGGCGAAGTCGTTCGAGCCGCGGCGCAGCAGCTCGATGCCGGCGACCGCCGTGGTGGCGACCGCGCCGCCCACGCCAACCACGAGCACGCCAAGGCGGCGTCCTGCGTTGGACTCGCTCACGCCTAAATCCGGCATGCTTATTCCATCCCTAACCCTGCCGGACGCCGACCGCCCGGGTGTGGGCCACATGGGGTTCGGCATCGCGGTGTAAACCCGGGAGGCTGCCGCTCACGGAAACGCTAGTGAAGTAAAGCAAGGCCTTCTTTTTTGAAAAAAAGAAGCAAAAACCTTTTGTTCTCTGGGGTGCGCGCTGTCTTAGCCGCCGTGGGGCGCGTCGGCGGCGACAGCCGGCAAACCGAGCAGGACTGCCAGGGCGATTGGCGCAGTGCCGCATCATGGGGATCCCGCAGTGGCGACGGCGGAGAAGGCCTGCAGGTAGGACCCGTACTTCGCCGTGGCGGCTTCTGTGCTGACCTGGCTCTGCGACGCCCCGGGCAGCGAGGACCAGTGCGACGACATGGCCGCGAACGCCTCGTCAAGCCGATCCGCTCCACCGCAGACGAGGGCCTGCACATGCGATTGCCCGGATGATCCACCAGGCGACCTTGGCCTGGCTGACCGGCATGAGGCTGGACGTCACCCGTTGCGCTTGGCCGACGCCCAAGTGCCGAACACGATTTGGCAGCGCCCGCTTCGGTCGAGGTATGGCCCCACCCTCTTGTACGGCGTGTTCGGGTGCGAGAGCCGTCCGCGAACGTGCCGCCGCCGTAGGTGACGTCGTACACGCCATCATCGCGCGCGGGTATTTCTCGAGCCAGCGCAGCAGCTTGAGGAAGGCCCGGCAGGGTGGAGGTCGGCCATGCGGGCTGGGAGGGCGATACCGTAGTGAGGTCTGGAGAACGGTGGACGATTGACGCCACCAACGATCGATGTCGGGTGAGCAACACGGTCACGTCGCAGCCGCAGACCGGCCAGGCGAACGGCCGTGTCCGTATCAACAGAATGCTCTGCCGACCGCGGCTTGCCTGCGGCCCGTCGACATCGTCTGCTCGGGTCCGGGCAGTTGTATCGGAGGGGATAATGACGCGTGCGACGACCAAGGCCGGCGCCGACATCGTGTTCGACGTCTCGCGCAAGGCGAACTCCTACTTCGGGATCATGCAGAGGCAGGCGAACGGCAAGATGGCTTATGTCGAGCCCTCGCACCTGTCGGCGCACGTTCGCGTCAGGGGCGCCCTGCTGGACCGCGTCGTGATGACCGACAAGCAGGTGGGGAGCTCGGCCGAGTGCTACGCGCTCGAACCGCCGATCGGCAGCTACTTCATCGCCGGCGGCCAGGCCGGGCAGGTGAAGGACTAACCGGTGCTCAAGCCTGGGACTTACCCCGTCACCTACAACCGGGCGGAGAAGGCACCGGGCCCCCCATTGACCAAGGCCGAGCAGGATCAACGTTTTCCCGGGAACTACCGGACGTTCCTGATCGCGAGCCACGGCAACGTCCTGTTCCACTACGGTAACGTCCCGGAATGGACCGAAGGGTGCGTGAGCGTAGGCCAGAAGCCGAAGATCGTCGTTCTGAAAAGCCAGACGGACAAAGCGGGCCAAAGCGTCCCCCCACTCGCGTACGACCGGCTGACGAAGGGCGGCGACAACCCGGCGCTGCCTTCCCTCGATGCCCAGACCGAGGACAAGCAGCAGGCGTTGCTGGCGATAGCCCATGCGACTGTGTTGCTGCAGGACAAGGAGGGTGCCCTCGGAGCGATGCTGCGCATCTACGACCTCTGGAAGCAGCGCAACGGCGGGGAGCCGAGGATGGAGGCCCTCGTGTCCAGGCTCGACCACATCCCGCACTTCGACCTCAATGATCCGCTGCAGTGTCCAATGGGACGCGACCTCAGCTACTGACGCTGCATCCACCAGAACTCGGCCTGTTGATGCCCACGCCGAGAACCGCGGCGGCGTCCGCCTCGAAGTTTTCCTTTTGAAAAAAGAAGCGAAAAACTTTTGTTCCTGCGCAGGTCTAGCGCTTCGGTGCATTCGGAGACACCCGGACGCCGCAAATGCAGGGGAAGAAAAACGCTTTTTTGGTCCTTTTTCGAAAAAGGACTGCTTGCTTTCATGTGTCAGTTTCACGGGGGTTGGTATAGGACCAAGGGCCCTGCCGCGACGTCAGCACCGCAAACGGTATCGCGAGCAACAACCCCGCAATCGCCGGCAATGAAGCCAGCAGGGCTGCCGGCGACGCAAGCGAGAACAACGCCGCGAGTGCGAAGCCGGCCAGGGTGTGCGGCCAGAACATCCCTGCGGCGCGCGGCCATCCGATCGCGTATTCGTCCCGCGTCTGGCCGGCCCAGCCGCCGCGTGCGCCGGCGGCAAGGCGCAGCACGCCGGCCGTCTTGTGCAGCGCGATGATCGGGTCGAACAATTGCGTGAACAACAGTTCGGATGCGGCCAGGCGTACCACGCTCTTACGCCCGCCGAACCGCCTGGCGATCGTCGGGCGCAGCAGCAGCTCCAGCATGCCGAGCAGCTTGGGCGCGTGCAGCGTCAGCCACCCAAACGCCAGCAGGGCCAGCAGGTGCCCCCAGTGGAGTTGCGCGGCACCGCCCGTGGCCGCGTTCAGCGCCGCCAGCGGCAGCATCGCAAACCACAGCGGCGTCAGCGCATAGTGCAGGATTGCCTGGAGCATCTGCAGCCGGCCCAGACGGCCGAGTTCGCGCCGGCGCAGCAGGAAGCGGTATTGCAGGTTGCCGGCGGCCCAGCGCCGGTCGCGGACGAGGTAGTCGGGCAGCGTCGGCGGTTGTGCTTCGGATGAGCCCTCGTCGCAGGCCAGCACGCGCAGGCGCCAGCCGGCACCCTGCAGCAGCGCCGCCTCCACGTGGTCGTGCGACATGATGGCGGCACCGTCCGGCAGCGGGGAGAGCCGGCAATGCGCGCGGAACGGGGCGACGCGGACGATGGCGTTGTGCCCCCAGTACGGGCCGCCATCTGCCTGCCACCAGGCCTGCCCCACCGCCCAGATACGCATCCCCTGCAGCTGGCCGAACTGGAACAGGCGGGGGAACACGGCGCGCGCCGGTTGACCGTGAAAGGTGGCCTGCACGATGGCCAGACGCGGGTCGGCCTGCATCACCCGCACCAGGCGTAGGATGGCGGCAAGCGTCATCTCGCTGTCGGCGTCCAGGCAAACCAGCAGGTCGAAGGCGCCGGCGTGCTCGTCGAGAAAGGACATCACGTTGCCGGCCTTGAAGCCGGTGTTGACCGTGCGCCGGCGGTACAGCACCGGCGTGGCGCAGGCCGCGCGCAGGGCGGCGGCTTCGCGGGCCTCCGCCTCGGCCAGCGCGTCGCCCGCTGTGTCCGACAGCACGCACAGCGAGAAGATGCCGGACAGCCCGGCCCGGTCGATGGCGGCGCCGAGCTGCGCCAGCCTGGCGAAGACGGGTGCCACCGCCTCGTCGCGCACGCAGACGGCGATTGCGGTCCGCAGCGTCACCGCCTGGTCCGGCCGCACCAGGCGCAGCGCCGGGAACACCGCGCAGGCGGGGTCGCGCGCGCCGATGCGCACGCAGAAGCCCACCAGCGCGGTCGCCGCTGACAGGCCCAACCACGGCGCGTTGGCCGCCAGGCACAGCAGCAGCGCCAGCTTCAGCGCGGTCCAGCCGCCCGGCCCCAGCACGGACGCGCCTAGCCAGACGAGGCAGGTGGCCACGCCGAGCATCAACGTCAGCAGCACGGCCCGGCGTGAGGCCACGTGTTCAGTCACGTGGCATCGTTGCGGCGGGCAGGTGAGGGACGCCAACGTGCGGGGCGCGGATGTTCCCGAAGAAAGCAAGAGTCTTCTTTTTCGAGAAAAAGAAGCAAAAAGCTTTTGTTCCGGCTGTCGCGGACGGC
>CAXUIR010000112.1:0-7290 GCA_964251005.1 uncultured Acetobacteraceae bacterium
GCGTAAGAAAATACCTGATACGGGCGACCAACTTGTGGACCGGGCGGCGGCGGCAGATTTTCTGCTGCGCGGTACGGTGAAGGTGACGGACGAGCCGGACGGGCAGCAGCAGGTGGAGATACATTGGCTGGTGAGCGACGCGTCGGGCAAAGTGGCGGGCGACGTGGCGCAGGGACACGACGTGCCGAAGGGGACGCTGGATCGGTTCTGGGGGGACATTGCGGGCGTGGTGACGGACGAGGCGGCGGGCGGGGTACACGAGGTGATTACGAATTTTTCAGGGCGGAAGAAGAAGGTGGTTTGATTGCGATGGGTTGAGGTGTTGATTTTTGGGCAAGCAAGCAAGCGGTTCTTTTTTGAAAGAAAGAACCAAAAAACTTTTGCTTCGACGCCTGCGCCACGGTGAGGCCTGGTTCTGCTGGCTTGTGTGCTTGCATCAGCGTTCTCTGCCCTTAATGCAGGCGTGGGAACAAAAGTTTTTGGTATTTTGTAAAAAGGACTGCTTGCTTTCTATGTGTACGCTTCAAGCGTGCTGGTATTAAGCGAGGCGGGCCTTGGTTTCTCCGTTGTTGGTGTGATTGGGATCACCGGAAACTTTCAAGACCGTCCCAATCGCCTTGCCGCGGGCCGTGAAGGCTTGGATGCATCAAGTCGAAGTCCTCAAGCAGGTAGTTTCCCCGTCCGTAGTTGCATGCGGCACAAGTGAGATAGACGTTGTCCAGATCGCTACGACCGCTCGGGCGTGCGGCAGGATGTGGTCGTACTGCGCCCACATGCACTGGAACGCCGCGTGCTGTGTGGCATTCGTTCCTTCCCACGGCACTGCCCTGGGATATTCACTGCGGATGGCTGCTCTTATATTGCTTCGAACAACCGGCATCTTGCAGAAACGGCAATAGTGTCCGTCTCTTTGATGGATCAGACGTTTGGTCTCTGTTGTTGCATCCCTTGGAAAAGCTCGCTGTTCCTTGGGGACTGCGGCTGGGGTGTCGGATATCCGGTTGGGTCTGTTATATACGGTTTGCTTTCCCCACACCGAGTCGAGCCAGTCCCAAACCACGCTGTCGTTAGCTAGATGCAACAGTTCTTCCGCGTCGTCACGCTTGCCTTGCAGGTGGGCAGATACTGCGTTCTTGAGACGATCGGCCGCGACTTCGACTTCGGCGATTGGTTCGCGCAGGCAGCGACGAAAGCTCATTCTGACTCCATCACCGGCATGGAAGAGACTCGGGAAACAATCGCTTTACCTGTGTGCCGGACCCGAGAGGGTCGGCGCGCGGATCATTCCTCTCGCATTCCGCCGTTTTGCCACTTGTCGTTAGCCCAGGCCCACTCACCCTAGGCTAAAGCAAAGCGTTCTGATGCTGCAACATAAATCGAGAGTGATCCAGAAACCCGGAACCTTGACTCTTCGAATTCGGCGGGAAAGGCAAGAACGGCTGCTTTAGAAGATCAGTCGGATTCGAGTTTCGGAGCGAACATCCCCATCTGAGTCGGGTGCCAGCTTCGACGCGCGATGATCGTTCGGCCGTGCGGCCTGTTCAAGGCCAAGCTGCCGCCGGCGGCGGTTCACGCGAGCCTTGAGCAGGCCGGACGGCCAAACGAAGGGCTGAACATCGAAGAAAGCCAAGCAGAGCAGTTCCCTGGCCATAGTGCGTAAGCGCAAAAGGTGTTCGCTCCAAAACTTGAGTTCGCCCAGCATAGACTCTGGTAAGGCTGTCGCGGCGTTTCCTTCAGCGTGTGCCCAAGAGAGTAAAAGTTTTTTGGTTCTTTTTTTCAAAAAAGAACTGCTTGCTTCGCCTGTCACCGGTGAACCTGAAGTATCGGTATGACAGCAAAATCTCACACAGGCTGTCACGGGCTCGTCCGGCAGCGTGTAACCGTGGCAAAGCAATCCTATTGACCGGTAATCGGGCGCGCCTCTTAGGGCTGGATGAGGTGGGCGATGCGGTCATGTATCGCCCGCCGCACTCCGTCCACGATGTAGGGCTCGTGTCCGGTCGGGTAGAGCGCAACCTCGATGTTTGTCTGCATGTAAAGTGGGATCGTCAGGTGCCGCATTTCCTGCAGCGATGCGAAATAGGTGGTGGCAAGGTCGTAATAGCCGCCGATGAGGAGGACGCGCATGGCCGGGTTCTCCGTCATCGCCCGTGCCAGGTCGGGCATGACGTTGTAGAAGCTCTCCCAGGGCTTGCCGGTTGTGGAGTGGAACTCGTTCCATCGCAGATCAGGGACGTTGGCAAACGCGTTGAAGGTGTAAGTCGGGGCGAGCTTCAACACGTCGCGCTCGTAACGCTGCGTCGCGGCAGCAATTGTGGGGCCGACAGCGTCTTCAAACGCGTCGCCCGCCGCGTCGGAAGCGAGCGGATCGGCGACGGGTCCAACGTAGCGCGCGTCGATCCGGCCGACGGCCTGGTTCGCGTTCGCCAGGACCAGGCGCCTGAAGTCGGCGCCGCTGATCCGCAACCGGGCCGCGACCCATGTCTTGGCGGGGATGCCGGTGCAGCGTTCCAGCCGGTCCGCGGCCGCCTGCGCCTGCTGTGCCGGAAGCGCGCTTCCGGCCAGCAAGGCGGTTGCGTAGTCGTGCAGCGCGAACGTTTCAACCTCGTCCAGCCAGGGACGGAGTGCCGCCGGCGGATTTGCCACGCGATGGTGGTACCATGCGATGGCGGCGTAGGTCGGAAGCGCATAGACGTAGGGGTTGTCCGTACCTGGATTTGCCGGTCCGGAATCGAGGAAGTCGTCGGCGTTCAGCCATTGGTCGGCCGATATGATGCCGCGCGGCGGCGCGTCGTCGTCGGAGAGCAACCGCGCCAGCACCGCGCTGCGCATGGTGCCGTAGCTGTGGCCGAAGAGGTAGGTCGGTGACGTCCAGCGGTGATAGCGCTTGCGGAAACGCTTGATGAAGCGCGCAAAGGCAGCCGCATCACCATCGATGCCGTAGAATGTTTCCGCCGCACCGCGCCCCTCGATACCGACGAACCCGGTGCCCGGCGCGTCGATGAACACGAGGTCGGCGACATCCAGCAGGCTGTCCGGATTGTTGACGATGACCGGGATCGCGGCTGTTCCGGCGGCGTCGCCGGGCTGTGGCACGCCGACCCGGACCGGACCGAAGCTCGCCATCAGCAGGCCGCGCGAAGACGAGCCCGGGCCACCGTCGTAGAGGAACAGGAGCGGCCGGCGCGCCGCGTCCGTCCCATGGGCGACGTATGCGACGTAGGACATGCGCGCGACGGCTGGTCCACTTGCGCTGCCGCGTCCGGCCGCGGGGGCTGGCGTGTTCTGGGCAGCGTCGAACGCGGCATCGTCTGCATCCGTGCCGCCTACCGGGATCACGCCGGCAATCGCCGTGAACCCGAGCGTGGACCCGTTTGTAAACGTCACCGAACTTTGCGTCACCGAAGCGTTGAGCGTCGCCTCCGGCGCCACGTCTACGACCGCGGGATTGCCTCCGTGATCGGCGGCCCTCGCACCCGTCCCAACGCCCGCCGATACGGCCGCCGCCGTGGCCGTCAGCACCATGTTCCTCGTCAAAGCGGGCAGCAGGCGCGACAGCCGATGCGCTCGCGGAGGTTCAGGTGATTCTGGTGGCACGCTCGTCGCTCTTTCTGAAACTTCGTTGCCTTATACTAGCCGGCGTTTATGCTTTCTCACAGAAAGCAAGCAGTCCTTTTTTGGAAAAAAAGGACCAAAAAACTTTTGACTCCGCTGTCGCGCGCTCTCCGGATAGGTCCGCGACAGCGGAGGCAACAGTTTTTTGCTTTTTTTTCAAAGAAGGACCGATTGCTTTACGTTAGAGCCCGTTCCAATCGCCCAAGCGCCCGTTCTAGCACCGCAGGCGATTGCGCGAAGCACAACCGCAAATGCCCTTCGCCGCCGGCGCCGAACGCGCAGCCGGGGGCGAGGGCGACGCCGTGTTCGTGCACCAGGCGCATTGCCAGGCCGAGGCTGTCGGCCAGGCCGTCGACGCCGATGAAGGCGTAGAACGCGCCTGGTGGCGAGGCCCAGCGGATGCGGTTCAGGTCTTGGAAGGCGCTGGCTGTCATGTTGCGGCCGGCGGCGCAGTAGGTGCGGAAGCGCGCGACGAACGCGTCGTCGGCGAGGGCGGCCAAAGCGGCGGCCTGCACGAAGGCGGCGACGCCGGAGTGGGTGATTTCGACGAGTTCGGAGAAGCTGTCGCGGGTGCCGGCGGGCACGATCAGCCAGCCGATGCGGAAGCCGGTCATCGCCCAGGCTTTGGAGAAGCTGCCGACGACCAGCACGCGGTCTTCCGGCGTGCAGATGTCGAGGATGGAGGCAGCGCGGTCGCCGTCGTAGACGAGGCGGTTGTAGACTTCGTCGGAGATCAGCCAGGTGTTGGTGGCGCGGCAGATGTCGAGGATGGCGCGCATTTCGGCGGCGCTGGCGGTCCAGCCGGTGGGGTTGCCGGGGCTGTTCACCCACAGCGCGCGGGCGCCGACGAGGCGTGCGGCGAGGCGGTCGAGGTTCAGGTTGAAGCCGCCATCTTGCGTATTGGTGAGCGGGAACTCTTCGACATCGGCGCCGCGCATGCGGCCGGCGTTGGCCGAGTTGGGCCAGGCGGGGGTGAGGTGCACCAGCCGGTCGCCGGGTTTGAGCAGTGCGGCCATCGCAACGTTGACCGCGGCCATGCCGGAGCCGGTGATTTGCACGCGCGGCTCGGCGGTCGGGAGCGCGTGTTGTGCGGTGAGGTACGCGGAGAGGGCGTGGCGCAGTTCGGGCAGGCCGCGCACGTCGGAGTAGCGGGTCTGGCCCGCGTCCATCGCTGCGGCGAGGGCGCGGTGGGCTGATTCGGGCGCGGCGACGTCGCTTTCGCCGAAGCAGAGGAAGGCGGTGTCAGGACGGGCGAAGGCGGCGCGGGAGACGGTGATGATGTGGGAGCCGGTGGCGGAGGCTATGTCCATGAGGCACCAGAAAGGAAGCGCTTCTTCGAGAAGGAGAAGCAACACAGAGGCCAGTTGAGAAGCCACCGAACGGCCCTGAACTCACCAGCATGACGCGCGAGTCAACGAAAAGGAGTGTCGGACACTCAGGTTCACGGGGTAGAAAGCCTTCATCAAGACTGTCGCAAACTCTCCCACACAGCGCGCCCAAGAAGACAAAAGTTTTTTGCTTCTTTTTCTCAAAAAAGAAGCGCTTGCTTACTTTCTTTCGATCCGCTCCGCAAACGCGCTGTATCCCGCATCCACCGCGATCATCGCCGCATCCCGCCCGTCATCGGCTTTCGCGTGCGGGTTTGCACCGCGCTCCAGCAGCAACTCGGCCAGCGCGATGTTTCCGCGCAGCGCCGCCGCGTGCAGCGCGGTGAAGTTGCTCTGCTGCGGCGCGTTCGGATCGGCGCCGGCGTCCAGCAGCATCCGGCAGACCTCCACGCTGCCCTGTGTTGCCGCGCTGTGCAGCGGGCGCAGCAGCGAGCCGTTGGTGGCCACCGCGTTGCCGTCGGCGCCGGCGGCGAGCAGCAGGAGCGCCGCGTCCGCGTGGCCGAAGAAGCAGGCGAGGTGCAGCGGGGTGAACCCGTCGGCGGCGTGCGCGGTGGCGGCGGCGGGCGCGTCGTGCAGGTTGCGCTCGAGGGCAGCGGTGCTGCCGAGTGCTGCGGCTTCGAAGATGATCAGGTAGTCGCGCCGCGCGGCGATGGTTTCGGCTATCTCGGTTTGGCGGTGGTAGAGTGCGAGCATCAGCGCGCTCGGTTCGTCTTCCTGCGCGCAGAGCGTCGGGTGGTGTGCGAGCAGGCGCAGCGCTTCGGCGGGGGCGTGGACGATCGCGTCGAGCAGTGCGGCGTGGGCGCCGGTCATTGTTTCACCACGGGCAGGTCCACCACGCTGTCGGCGAACAGCTTGATCGTTTCGGGTTGGTAGTCGGCGGTTTTTGCGAAGAAGATGTTGTTCACGTAGGTTTGCGGGTTGCGGTCGTAGAGCGGAAACCAGGTGGACTGCACCTGCACCATGATGCGGTGGCCGGGCAGGAACACGTGGTTCGCGTTGGGCAGCGGGAAGACGTAGCTCTGCTTTTGGTTGGCCGGCACCGCTTCGGGCTTGTCGTAGGCGTGGCGGAAGCGGCCGCGCAGGATGTCGGCCGACACCATCAGCTGGTAGCCGCCGAGCTCGTGTTGTTGTGCGACCTGGTCGGGGTAGACGTCGATCACCTTGACCACGAAGTCCACGTCGGTGCCGGTGATGCTGGCGTCGAGATGGGCCACCGGCGCGCCGGCGATCTTCATCGGTGCGGTCAGCCTGTCGGTGGTGAAGGTGAGCACGTCGGGGCGGGTGGCGGCTTCGCGCTGGTCGCTGGAGAGCCAATCCGTCCAGCTGCGCGCTTCACCTTCTTCGAGCAGGTGGATCGGGCGCTGGATGAACGGCACCGGCCTCGCCGGGTCCGAGACATAGCTGGAGGCGGCGTCGGCGGCACCCGTGCCGGCGTCGGGCGAGAGTTTGGCACCCGGCAGCAGGTACATCGGCACGGCGCCGATCGGGCAGTTGGCCTCGCAGCCCTGTGGCCAGGCTGCCACCTGCACCACGCGGATGTAGCCGGCGGCGACGATCACGTCGTCGGCGTTGTCGTAGCCGTCGAGCGCTGCCACCAGGTGCGCGCCGTCGTCGTAGCTGGTCAGCTCGGTGGCGTTGTAAGGTGTGCGGGTTAGCAACATCGGCGCGCGGTGGGCGCCGCGGGGGACCAGGATGACGGTGTGCAGGTGCACGCCGTCACGCATCGGGATCATCACGTCGCGCCTGTCGAAGTCGAAGCTGCTGGTGACGTCCTTGAAGTGCGCCGGCGTTTCGCTCTGCAAGGTCTGCGCGTGTGCGGAGACAGCGACCGAGGCTGCCAGGGCTGCTGCGATCAGGAGTGTCTTCATCGGTTCCGGTCCATGTTCGCGTTCATGACAAACTGTCGGATGCTGATCCGGGGCAAAGCAAGCAAGCAGTTCTTTTTTGAAAAAAAGAACCAAAAAACTTTTGTCTCCGTTGGGTTTGCGTAGCTGAGGCGCGTCGTCCGATCGTTCGTGGCGGCGAAAGTAGAGGTCTTTTCGGCGCGCGATGACGTCTCGCTCTGTGGAACTTGCGTGTCCGCGGAGTGCACGACCAATGTTGCGACAGGACAGATGCGTTCTCATCGCTTCCTTTTTTCAAGACGCTCGTCGCTACTCGCCAAAGCAAGCAAGCAGTTCTTTTTTGAAAAAAAGAACCAAAAAACTTTTGCGCTCTGAAGGCTTACTTGATTGAGACGTGTCGTTTCAGCCGTCCGCGACAGCGCGCGCAAAAGCTTTTTGCTTCT
>CAXUIR010000113.1:0-7269 GCA_964251005.1 uncultured Acetobacteraceae bacterium
TGTGTGTCTCGTCCGTCATGGGCGCCTATGTCGGGTCTTCAAGCGAGCCCAGGAAGGCCTCGAAATCCTTCGCTTCGCGGAAGTCGCGGTAGACGCTGGCGAAGCGGACGTAGGCCACCTCGTCCACCGCCTTCAGCGTGTCCATCACCTGCCCGCCGATCTGCGCGCTGGCGATGTCGGTCTCGCCGGACGCCTCCAGCCCGCGCACGATGGAGCTGACGATGCGCTCGATGCGCTCGTCCTCCACCGGCCGCTTGCGCAACGCGATGCGGATGGAGCGGCCAAGCTTCTCGCGGTCGAACGGCACCCGCCGGCCGTCCGACTTCACCACGAACAGGTCGCGCAGCTGCACCCGCTCCACGGTGGTGAAACGCTGGCCGCAGCTTGGGCAGAAGCGGCGGCGGCGGATCGCACCTCCCTCCTCCGCCGGGCGGCTGTCTTTCACCTGGGTGTCGTCGTGGCCACAGAACGGACAGCGCATGCACACCAGATAGCGCGCGGCGGTTGGAAGGCAAAACCTGACGTTGAAGCAAGTAAGGCAAGCGGTTCTTTTTTGAAAAAAAGAACCAAGAAACTTTTGCTCCGTGAGTCGACGCTGACGGAGGTTTCGCGACAGCAGGACCAGCTTTGCTGTGTCTGCTGGAAAGGCGGCCGGGCTGGTCAGCTAGCGTTTTCTCAGCCGCCGAGGCTGGGATCGCACTCGATGGCCGTCCGGACGCCGTTCTCAACAGACACTCGAAAAGGCCGGCCCTGCTTTCGACTAGGCTGCAGTACGCCTGGGGCGGCGCAGCGCAAACAGGCCCGCGACGCCCACGGCGAGCACGCCCCAGCTGACAGGCTCGGGCACCGGCGCCTCGGAGACTTCCAGGATGGACGGCGTGCCGTTCTCGCGCGCGTAACGAAGGATGGTGTCGCCGGTCTTCGTCACGTCGACCACGTCGGTGACAGCGGACGTGGCACCGGACACCGTGTTGCCGATCCGTGTGGCGCCCTGGAACAGAGCGATGCCGTCGTCGTGCGTGATCGTTAGCACGGTGCCGGCAGCGATGCTGCCCAGGTCGAACGTGTAGAACGAACCATACGCGAAACCGGCGGCGCTGCCGCTGGACGCCAGGAAGTCCGCCGGGTTCGCCGTCCGCGCACCGGACGCCGCACCGTAGTTGGCGACCAGGCCGGAGCCGTAGGACACTTGGCCGCTGCCTAGGTAGTTCGAAACGTTCGTCTGGGTGAAGCCGAACGTGCTGTTCAGGTCGCCCGAACTTCCGCTGTTCTGCGCAGCGGTGTTGTCGAAGTTCAGCGCGCCCTTGTAGGTGAAGGACGCACTCGCCGTGTTCGCGCCGGAAAACCCGGCGAACGTGGCGGTGTCGAAGCTGTTGCCGTCGGTCACGCCTTCGCTGACCGAGACGGCATACGTGCCGGCCTGGGCGGTTCCGGCGCACAGCAGCAACGCGCCCAGCACAGCGGGCATGTTTATTTTGGAAGCCATCGTGTGTTGCCTTTGATGAAACAGGACGACAGCTTTAAAGCAGAGGCGGAATGGTATTGATAACGTTTTATGTTCACAATCCGAATACGCATCGTTACGTGCAAACATTCTCGTTAATACAACCTGCGCTGAATACTTCTTTAAACCGATAACTCACGTCAAAATACAACCTGGACTTTCAAACAACTCACCGTTCTTCACGTCGGCGGAAAGATCCGCTTGCTTCGGCGGTGTCCCACCTCGAAGTTGCTGACTTGCAGACGCCGGCTTTCGGCCAGGAAAGCAAGGCAAGCAGGTCTTTTCAAAAACCGGGCGGTTTCAATTTCGGAAGCGAACACTCCGACCGGGAGGGAGGCTACCGTCGACGCGGGGTTTTCGTTCGCCGTCCGACCTGTCCAAGGCCAAGCCGCCTACAGGGGCGGCTCACGCGAGCCTTGAGCAGGCCGGACGGCCAAACGAAGGGCTGACATCGAAGGAAGCCGAACGGTGCGGCCGCATTACGATACTGTTCGAGCGCTGAAGATGTTCGATCCGAAACTTGAGTTCGCCAGACCTGGAAGTCTGATGCCACCGGCCTGGAGTTTGACCGTTTCGAAGAAAGCAAGGCCTTCTTTTTCAAAAGAAAGAAGCAAAAACCTTTATCTCCGCTGTCGCGGACCTATCCGGAGAGCGCGCGACAGCGGAGTCAAAAGTTTTTTGCTGCTTTTTTGAAAAAAAGCAGGCCTTGCTTTCTTCCTTCATTACAATACGCAAGAACTCAAACGCACGCCAGCGGTGTCACGCGCCAGGACGCAAATACAGCGTCGACTGGTTCTCGACGTCCAGCACGCCCGACGCGCCCTCGCCCGGCGTGCGTGCAAACGCGAGCAAGCAATCACCAGGCTGCAGGCGCAAGTTCGGGGCGAACGCGTGGAAGCCCGACGTTTGTACAGCAGCCATGTCGCTGCCCGTCAGCTTCACCTGCAACAGCGTGGTGCCGCCGCGTGGCACAGCCATTTCGACAGGCTTGCCGAGGCGCAGGACTGAGAAGGCGGCGTTGGCCTTGTGGCCGGACAGCGCAGCCGCGGCACAGGCCACACGCGGTAACACGACGAAGTCGGTCGACACGAGCCAGGTCCCGCTCAGCTCCGGCCCCCAGCCGGCTTGCGCAGGTGCGTTGCCCACCGGCGCTGCGCTGACGGAGACCGCAACGCCGTCCACCACCAGGGGCCTCTCCGCCCGCAGCCCGACGTAGTTGGCCAGCCCGCCTTTCGCGCCGGTGCGGAACCTGAACTCCCCGCCGATGCCGAACGCCAGGACGGCCGGGCCGGGCTGCGCCGGCGCCGTTCGCAGCAGCAGCCGCAAATCCGTAGTGGCGTAGAGCGGAACGTCGCGGCGCAGGTAGGGAAAGCCGGCGCTGACCACGCTGACCAGGCAAGCGCCACGTCCGCCCTGCGGTGTTGTGGTTGCGCCGAACGTCACGTCCACCGGGATGCTGACCGTCGCCTGGTCGTTGGACTTGAGGATGCCGGCCCACAGCCTGTCCAGCTCCGGCATTGCGGTCACCACCGTGGCGTCCGCGCGGGCGCAGTCCTGCCGGTCCGCCCGAGACGTGCCGACCACCACCAGCGCCTCGTCGAAGCCCGGCGCGTTGCCGGTGAGCGAGATGTTGCCGGAGAGCGCGGACACCGCTTCGCCGGCCGGCAGCCACCGTGTGAACAGCGTGTTGCGCACGCCAGCGAAGGCGCCGCGCTGGGCGACGCGCTCGGAGATGTCGATCGTGGCGGCTTGGGCGAACGGTGCACAGAAAACAAAAGCAAGGAAGCAGTTCTTTTTTGAAAAAAAGAACCAAAAAACTTTCGTCTCTTGGGCGCGCGGCTGCAGAACTGTCCGCGAGAGCCGCAGCAAAAGTTTTTTGCTTCTTTCTTTCAAAAAAGAAGGCCTTTCTTGCTTACCGGTAAATCGGAAACCGTGCGCACAGCTCCAACACCCGCGCGCCCACCGCCGCTTCCACCCGTGCGTTGCTGCCATCGTTGCTTGCCGCCAACCCGTCCACCAGCTCTGCTATCATCAGCCCAACCTGGCGGAATTCGTCCACCCCGAAGCCGCGCGTCGTCGCCGCGGGGCTGCCCAGGCGGATGCCGCTGGTCACCGCCGGCTTGGCCGGATCGAACGGGATGGCGTTCTTGTTGGCGGTGATGTGGGCGCGGCCGAGGCTCTCGTCCGTCGCCTTGCCGGTCACGCCCTTCGGCCGCAGGTCCACCAGCACCAGGTGGCTGTCGGTGCCGCCGGTGACGATGTCCAGGCCTTGCTCGGTGAGCGTCTCGCCCAGCACGCGGGCGTTCTCCACCACGGCGCGCTGGTAGGCGCGGAACTCCGGCCGCAACGCCTCGCCGAACGCCACCGCCTTCGCCGCGATCACGTGCATCAGCGGGCCGCCCTGCAGGCCGGGGAAGACGGCGGAGTTGAGCTTCTTGCCCAGCTCAGGGTCGTTGCTCAGGATCATACCGCCGCGCGGGCCGCGCAGGGTCTTGTGCGTGGTGGTGGTCACCACGTGGGCGTGCGGCAGCGGGCTGGGGTACAGCCCGGCCGCCACCAGTCCGGCGAAATGCGCCATGTCCACCAGGAACAGCGCGCCCACTGCGTCGGCCACCGCGCGAATGCGCGGAAAATCGATGATGCGCGGGTAGGCGGACCCGCCGGCGATGATTAGCCTGGGCCGCTCGGCGTGGGCCAGGCGCTCGAGCTCCTCGTAGTCGAGCAGCCCGTCCTCGCGCCTGACGCCGTACTGCACCGGGCGGAACCACTTGCCGGACAGGTTGGGCGCCGCGCCGTGGGTCAGGTGCCCGCCGGCCGCCAGCGACATGCCAAGGATGGTGTCGCCCGGCTTGATCAGTGCCAGGAACACCGCCTGGTTGGCCTGCGCGCCCGAATGCGGCTGCACGTTGGCGTAGCTGCAGCCGAAGATCTCGCAGGCGCGGTCGATGGCCAGCTGCTCGGCCACGTCCACCTCCTGGCAGCCGCCGTAATAGCGCCGGCCGGGCAGGCCCTCGGCGTATTTGTTGGTCAGCACGCTGCCCTGCGCCTCCAGCACCGCGGCCGAGACGATGTTCTCCGAGGCGATCAGCTCGATGCCGTCCTGCTGGCGGGCCAGCTCGCGGCCGATCGCCGCGGCCAACGCCGGGTCGGTTTCCGCCAGGGAGGCCGTGAAAAAGCGCGTGTAGGACGGGCTCAGTGTCTGGTCGTTCACGGCCGTTCTCCTGTTGACGTTGGCGACGCGCGCCGCAGGGGCGATTGCGTCCGGCGCGCCGAGAGGGCAGCCTTACCATTCACGCGTGCGTGGGGGGAACCCTCCGGTGCATGCCTGCCCGTCATCCGCGTTCTCCCTGCGTCCAAGGACCCTTATGAGCACCACCGTCGAGAGCAAGCTGTTCACCCGCAAGCCGATCGAAGCGCTGGAGGCCGACCACGGCGGCGAGCAGGAGTTCAAGCGCACGCTGGGTCCGCTGAGCCTGGTCGCACTCGGCATCGGCGCCATCATCGGCGCCGGCATCTTCTCGCTAACCGGCATCGCGGCAGCCGACAACGCGGGGCCGGCGGTGGTGCTGAGCTTCCTGCTGGCAGCTACGGGCTGCGGCCTGGCCGGGTTCTGCTACAGCGAGCTCGCCGGCATGATCCCGGCCGCGGGCTCGGCTTACTCCTACGCCTACGCCTCGCTGGGCGAGTTGGTGGCCTGGGTCATTGGCTGGGCGTTGACGCTGGAATACGCGGTGGGTGCCGCCACCGTCTCGGTCTCGTGGTCCGGCTACGTGGTCAGCTTCCTGGGCAAGTTCGGCCTCGCTTTGCCGCACGCGCTGACCGCCTCGCCGTTCGACACGGATGCTATGGGCCACCCTGACCCCGGCGTGGTTAACCTGCCGGCGATGATCATCGTGGTGCTTGTCTCGCTGATCCTGATCCGCGGCATCAGCGAATCGGCCAAGACCAACGCGGTCATCGTGTGCGTGAAGCTGGCGGTGGTGGCCGCGGTGATCATCTTCGGCGCGTTCTACATCAAGCCCGCTAACTGGCACCCGTTCATCCCGCCCAACGCCGGCACGTTCGGCCATTTCGGCGTCTCCGGCATCTTCCGCGGGGCGGCCACCGTGTTCTTCGCCTACATCGGATTCGACGCCGTCAGCACCGCCGCCCAGGAGGCCAAGAACCCGGGGCGTGACATGCCGATCGGCATCCTCGGCTCGCTGGCGATCTGCACCGTGCTTTACGTACTCGTCTGCCTCGTGCTGACCGGCCTGGTCAGCTACACCCAGCTGCACGTCTCCGCACCCGTCTCCGTCGCTATCGGCCAGACGCCGCTGCCCTTCCTGAAAGTGGCGGTGGACGTCGGCGCCATCGCCGGGCTGACCAGCGTGATCCTGGTGATGCTACTCGGTCAGAGCCGGGTGTTCTACTCGATGTCGAAGCGAGCTGGGCCACATGTCATCCTTCGGCACGCTGCTGGCCTTCATCATCGTCTGCATCGGCGTGCTGGTGCTGCGCCGGGCCGACCCCGGCCGCCATCGCGCCTTCCGCACCCCGTACTCCCCCTACGTGCCCGCGGCCGGCATCCTGGTGTGCGGCGCGCTGATGGCGTCGCTGCCGCTGCAGACCTGGGTGCTGGCGTTCGTCTGGCTGGTGCTCGGGCTGGGCGTGTTCTTCTCCTATAGCCGCCACCACAGCAAGCTGCGCGGCTACCGGTAGGGGCGGCTCGCGTGCGGTTCGCACCCTTCCCGGCCGGGCGGCCGCGCCGCCTGCGCCGCGAGGCGTGGACGCGCCGGCTGGTTGCCGAACACCGGCTGGACGTCGCCGACCTGATCTGGCCGATCTTCGTCGTCGAGGGCACCGGCCTGACCGTGCCAGTCGCCGCCATGCCGGGCGTGGACCGCGTCAGCCTGGACCGGCTGGAAGGCCACGTGGCCGATGCGGCCAGGCTCGGCATCCCCGCTCTGGCCCTGTTTCCCGCCACGCCCGCCGAGCGCAAGAACGCTGAAGGCACCGAGGCGCTGAACCCGGACAACCTGATGTGCAGCGCCGCCCGCCTGCTCAAGCGCGCCTACCCGCAGATGGGCCTGATCGGCGACGTGGCCCTCGACCCGTACACCGACCACGGCCACGACGGCGTCATCCGCGACGGCTACGTGGCCAACGACGAGACGCTGGCCGTGCTCACCCGCCAGTCGGTCAACCAGGCGCAGGCCGGCATCGACGTGATCGCCCCGTCCGACATGATGGACGGCCGTGTCGGCGCCATCCGCGCGGCGCTGGACGAGGCCGGCCTGATCCACACCAGCATCATGAGCTACGCGGCCAAATACGCGAGCGCCTTTTACGGCCCGTTCCGCGACGCGCTCGGCTCGGCCAAGTCGCTGCATGGTGACAAGAAGACCTACCAGATGGACCCGGCCAACACGCACGAGGCAATGCGCGAGGTGGAGACCGACCTAGCCGAAGGTGCAGACATGGTGATGGTGAAACCGGGCATGCCCTACCTCGACATCGTGCGCCGCGTGTCCGAGCGTTTCGAGGTCCCGACCTTCGCCTACCAGGTCAGTGGCGAGTACTCGATGATCGTGGCCTCCGTCGAGCGCGGCTGGATGGAGCGCGAGCGAGGAATCATGGAGCGCCTGCTCGGGTTCAAGCGGGCGGGGGCGGCGGGGGTGCTGACGTATTTTGCCGTCGAGGCAGCGAAAGAACTAAGCAGAAAGTAAGCCCTTCTTTTTCGAGAAAAAGAAGCAAAAAGCTTTTGTCTCGGCTGTCGCGGACAG
>CAXUIR010000114.1:0-460 GCA_964251005.1 uncultured Acetobacteraceae bacterium
CTGTTCATCGTAGCGGCCGCCCTGCTGGCCTGGCGCGCGGCCGGCTGGCGGCTGGGGCTGCTGACGCTGGTTGGGCTCGCCTTCCTGTGGGACCTCGGCCTGTGGGTGCCGATGGTGACGACGCTGGTGCTGGTGGTGGTCTCCACGCTGGCCGCCGTGCTGCTGGGCCTGCCTCTGGGCATCGCCGCCGCACTCAGCGTGCGCACCTGGCGGCTGGTGGCCCCCTGCCTGGACGTGATGCAGACCATGCCGAGCTTCGTCTACCTAATCCCGGCCATTCCGTTCTTCGGCCTGGGCGCGGTGTCCGCCTGCTTCGCCACCGTGGTGTTCTCCGCCCCGCCGACCATCCGGCTGACCGCGCTGGGCATCCTGCAGGTGCCGCACGAGCTGACCGAGGCGGCCGACGCGTTCGGCTGCACGCCCTGGCAGAAGCTGTTGAAGGTGCAGCTGCCGCAGGCGC
>CAXUIR010000114.1:470-7265 GCA_964251005.1 uncultured Acetobacteraceae bacterium
GGCGTCAACCAGACGATCATGCTGGCGCTGTCGATGGTGGTGATCGCGGCGATGATCGGCGCCGGCGGGCTGGGGCGCGAGGTTTGGAGTGCCATTCAGCGGCTGGAGGCGGGGCGCGGGTTCCAGGCCGGCATCGCCATTGCGGTGCTGGCGGTGATACTGGACCGGGTGACCAACGCCATGGCGCGACGGTTGCGTCCGGCGTGAACGTGATAGGGAGAAGAAAGCAAGGCCTTCTTTTTCGAGAAAAAGAAGCAAAAAGCTTTTGCGTCGGCTGTCGCGGACGGCTGAAACGACACGTTTCATCCTGGTACACCCAAGGGAGACAAAAGTTTTTTGGTTCTTTTTTTCAAAAAAGAACTGCTTGCTTCGCTTACGTAATCAACCACGAGGCAAACCTGCCGCCATGAACCGCCGACGCCTTCTTCTCGGCGCCGCTGCTCTCGCAGCCGCCCCGATTGCTGCCCGGGCCGCCGGCAAGGCGCCGGTGCGCATCGCCTGTATCGAGTGGTCGGACGCCGTCGTCGCCAACAACATTCTGGCCGTGGTGCTGCAGGACATGGGGCACGAGGTCACGCTGATACCGCTTTCCGCCGCGGCAATGTGGCAGGCGGTGGCGCTGGGCGAAGCCGACTGCATGGTTGCGGCCTGGCTGCCCGCGACGCACGCGGCGTATTACGCGAAGCTGCGCGGCCAAGTGGACCTGATCGGCCCCAACGTGACCGGCGCAAGGCTCGGCTGGGCCACGCCGGACTACGTGCCACTGAACTCGATCGCCGACCTCAAGACGCAGGGCGGGCTGGTGGACAACAACGTAATCGGCATCGACGCCGGCGCCGGCGTGATGCGCTTGTCCGAAAAGGCCATCGAAGCTTACGGGCTCAGCAACATCACGCTGGTCGACGGCAGTGATGCCACCATGGTGGGCGCGCTGAAGCAGGCGGTCGACCACCATCGGCCGATCGTTGTCACCGCCTGGAGCCCGCATTGGATCTTCGCCGCCTACAAGCTGAGGTATTTGGCGGATCCTATGCGGGCGCTCGGCGGGGCGGAGACGGTCAACACCGTTGCGCGAAGCGGCTTGAAGGCGGACATGCCGGACGTATACGCCGTGCTGAGTCGTTTCCGGCTGTCGCTGGATGACGAGCAGGCGGTGATGTTGCAGAACCAGGGGCGCCATGCGGACCCGGCAGCGACGGCTGCGGCGTGGGTGGCGGCGAACCCGGCGGTGGTGAAGGCGTGGCGGGGCTGAAGAGAAAGCAAGGCCTTCTTTTTCGAGAAAAAGAAGCAAAAAGCTTTTGCGCGCGCTGTCGCGGACAGCTGAAACGACACGCTTCCCACGACGGGCCTAACGAGAGCAAAAGTTTTTTGGTTCTTTTTTTCAAAAAAGAACCGCTTGCTTCCCTTCCTTACCTGCCGGTCAGTGTAAAAAGATGATCTTCGACGTAATCGTGGTAGGCGGCGGCGGCATGGGTAGTGCTGCCGCTTGGCAACTCGCCAAGCGCGGGCAACGCGTGCTGGTGCTCGAGCGTTACGACGTTCCGCACGCCAACGGATCCTCGCACGGCATCAGCCGCATCATCCGCCTGCCGTACTACGAGAACCCCGCCTACGTTCCGTTGCTGCGCAGGGCTTACGAGTTATGGCGCGAGGCGGAAGCGGCGAGCGGCCGCGAATTACTGGTGACCACAGGTTCGGTGGACGCCAGCCCGGAATGGGATCCGTTGTTCCAGGGCGCGCTCGCCTCGGCCAGGCAGCACGAGCTGGAGCACGATGTGCTGACCGGCGCGGAGGTGAACGCGCGTTTTCCCGGCTACAACCTTCCGGAGCGCCACCGCGCCGTGTTCCAGCCGGACGGCGGCCTGGTGGCCAGCGAGCGTGCCGTGGTGGCGCACACCGAGCTGGCGCAGGCGCACGGTGCGGTGGTGCACGCGCGTGAGCGGGTGCTGGGTTGGGAAGCGGCGGCAAGCGGCGACGGCGTGTCGGTGACCACCGGCCGTGGCCGCTACGACGCGGGCCGCCTGGTGCTGACCGCCGGCGCCTGGATGGACGAGCTGGTGCCGCTGCTGGCAGGCCGCGCAGTCGCCGAACGCCAGGTACTCGCCTGGCTGCAGCCGCACCGTCCCGAACTGTTCATGCCGGACCGCTTCCCGGTGTTCAACCTGCAGGTGGAGGAGGGCCGCTACTACGGCCTGCCGATCTACGACGTGCCCGGCTTCAAGTTTGGGCGCTACCACCACCAGGGCGAAGTCGGGCGTCCGGAGGCGCTGCTGCTGCACGAGCCGGATGCGGCGGACGAGGCGCTGCTGCGCGCCTTTGGCGAGCGCTACTTCCCTTCCGGCGCAGGCCCGGTGGTGGCGCTGCGCGCCTGCATGTTCACCAACACGCCAGACGAGCACTTCATCCTTGACCACCACCCCGCCCATAAGCAGGTGGTGCTCGCCTCGCCGTGCAGCGGCCACGGTTACAAGTTCTGCAGCGTCGTCGGAGAAATATTGGCGGACCTTGCGACCGGCGACGGCAGCACCCGGCACGACATCGCCTTCTTGCGGCTGAACCGCCCAAGCCTGGCGCCGGTCTTGACCTGCGATGCCGCGTAGGGCTTGGGGCGAGTGTTTTGGTAAGATCACCAGATTTTTTGTCTCTGCAGCTGCGTCGGAGGTGAAGCGTTTCGTTCGGCGGTCGACGACCGGTACGCGATGCCTTCTGCTTCTTTTGTGCGACTGATATCGACCCGCTTTGGGGCTGACATTAGCAAGGCAAACAAGGCCTTCTTTTTTGAAAAAAAGAAGCAAAAAACTTTTGCCTCCGCTGTCGCGGACTTATCCGGAGAGCGCGCGACAGCGAAGTCAAAAGTTCTTTGGTTCTTTTTTTCAAAAAAGAACCGCTTGCTTGCTTGTCACCGGCCGAACTCGGATGCCGTCGTGCTTCGAAGCTGACACACTGAAAAAAGCAGTCCTCTTTGCAAAAAAGAACGACAAACTTTCACTCACGCGCCTGCATGCAAGGAGACGATCCGCTGCCGCGCGCTCACCGGACAAAACCGTGACAGCCGGAGCAAAAGCTTTTTGCTTCTTTTCTCGAAAAAGAAGCGCTTGCTTCTGCCACACCTCGCACGATAGTGCGGCATGCCGACGTCCGACGTAGAAGCCGAAGTCATCCGCATCCGCGGCCTCGTCCAGGCCGGAGACCACCAATCGGCGCTTGCCGCCGCCGAGGCCCTGCGCCAGCGCGTCCCTGAGAACCGCGACGTGCTCTACATGATCGCGGTCAACCAGCGTTATCTGCGCCGCGCACAGGCGGCCCTCGACACGCTGGCGCAGTTGGAGGCGCTGCATCCCGCCTACAGCCGGCTGTTCCAGGAACGCGGCCACTGCCACGCGGCGCTCGGCAATCCGGCCGCCGCTCTGCACGGCTACCTGGATGCCGTCAACATCAACCCCGCTTTGCCGGCAAGCTGGCACGCGCTGTCCATCCTCTACCGCGCGGCCGGCCACGCCGCGGAAGCTGAAACAGCGTCCAGCCACGTCGCCAAACTGAAATCTCTCGCACCCGCCGTCGTCACCGCTACCAGCATGTTCGCCGACGGTGAGACACACGAGGCGGAGCGCATTATCCGCCAACATCTCACGGCCAGTCCCAAAGACGTCGAAGCCATGCGCCTGCTGGCCCGCATCGGCATCAAGCTCGACATCCTCGACGACGCCGAGTTCCTGCTGGAAAGCGTGCTCGCGTTCTCGCCGAACTACCACCTGGCACGCCACGACTACGTGCGCGTCCTGCTGCAGCGTCACCGCAACGCCCGCGCGCTGGAAGAAGCCAGAACATTGCTGCGCGCCGAGCCGACCAACCGCGACTACCGGGCCGTCTACGCCACCGCCTGCCTGGCACTGGCCGACTACGACGAAGCCATCGCCACCTATCGCGGCCTGATCGCTGAGGCGCCGGCGGCCGCCGACCTGCACCTCTCAGTCGGCCACGCTTTGAAAACCCTCGGGCGCCAACAGGATGCCATCGCATCGTACCGCACCGCCGCCGAAGTCACTCCCAGTTTCGGCGATGCCTACTGGAGCCTGGCCAACCTCAAGACCTATCGCTTCACCGACGATGAGCTCGAGCGGATGCGCGCGCAGGAAGCAACCCTGGCAACCAGCCTCGTCGACCGCTACCACCTCTGCTTCGCTCTTGGCAAAGCCCTGGAAGACCGCGGCGACTACGCCGGCGCCTTCGCGCACTACGAACGCGGCAACGCACTGAAGAAACAGGAGGTCACCTACCGCGCCGACAGCACGGAGCGCAACGAGCGCTTGCAAAAAACGGTGTTGACCACAGCCTTTCTCGAAAGCCGAAAAGGTGCCGGCTGCCTGTGCCTGGACCCGATCTTTGTCGTGGGCCTGCCACGCGCCGGCTCCACGCTCATCGAGCAGATCCTCGCCTCCCACTCCCAGGTGGAGGGCACCATGGAGCTGGCCGACATCTCCCGCCTGGTGCTGCGCCTGCAGGGCCGCGCCCACACCGAAGAGGCGCCACGCTACCCGGGCGTCCTCACCGAAATAGCTCCGGCGCAACTGCAAAGCTTCGGCGAGAAATACCTCACCGACACCAACATCTATCGTTCAGGCAAGCCGTTCTTCATCGACAAGAACCCCAACAACTTCCGCCATCTCGGCCTCATACACCTCATCCTGCCCAACGCGCGCATCATCGACGCACGGCGCGAGCCAATGGCCTGCTGTTTCAGCAACTTCAAGCAGCTCTTCGCCGCCGGCCAGGAGTTCACCTACGACTTCACCGACATCGCCCGCTACTACCGCTCCTACGTTCGCCTCATGGCGCACTGGGATGACGTGCTGCCAGGCAAGGTCTTGCGCGTGCAGCATGAAGACGTGGTCGCCGACCTGGAGCCCAACGTCAGACGTATCCTGGCTTTCTGCGGCCTCGAGTTCGAGCCGCAATGCCTCGAGTTCTACAAGACGGAGCGCAGCGTGCGTACCGCCAGCTCCGAACAGGTGCGCCGGCCTATCTACACCGAGGGGCTTGAGCAGTGGCGGAAGTTTGAGGCTTGGCTTGGGCCTTTGCGGCGGGCACTGGAAGAAAAGCAAGCAGTTCTTTTTTGAAAAAAAGAACCAAAAAACTTTTGTCTTCGGGGTATACGCTGCAGAAAACTCCGTGACAGCCGGACCAAAAGTTTTTTGCTGCTTTCTTTCAAAAAAGCAGGCCTTGCTTTCTTGCATGAACATCGACGAAACCCACGATCCCGCCCTTGCAAGCTGGGTTCCAAGCGCTGTCGCGCACGCGGACTTCCCAATCCAGAACCTGCCGCTCTGCATCTTCAGCGCCGGCGACACCCCGTGCGAGTTTTTATAATTATTCGTCGACATCCTAGATCTTCTCGCAGCCGTGCGGGCTGGTCTACTGCCGCCGGATCTCGCCGACGCCCTGGCCGCGCCCACGCTGAACCTGCTGTTCGCGCGCCCTGCGGAGGCGCGCCGCGCGCTGCGCCGCACGCTCTCCGCCCTGCTGAGCGAGCCGGCGCACCGTGCCACGGTCGAACCCATGCTGCACGCTGCCGCGGCCTGCGTCCTGCACCTGCCCGCAGCGATCGGCGACTACACCGATTTCTACGTCGGCATCCACCACGCCACCAACATCGGCCGGCTGTTGCGCCCGGACAGCCCCCTGCTGCCGAACTACAAGCACGTGCCGATCGGCTATCACGGCCGGGCGTCCTCCGTCCGTCCGTCCGGGGCGCCGGTGAGGCGCCCGCACGGCCAGACCAGGCCGGCAGGCCACGAGGCGCCCGGTTTCGGGCCGAGCACGCGGCTGGATTACGAGCTGGAGCTGGGCGTCTGGATCGGGCCGGGCAACGCGCAGGGCACGCCCATCCCCATCGGCGAGGCAGGCCGGCACGTGGCCGGGCTGTGCCTGCTGAACGACTGGTCGGCGCGCGACGTGCAAGCCTGGGAGTACCAGCCGCTGGGGCCGTTCCTGGCCAAGAACTTCGCCACCACCGTCTCGCCCTGGGTGCTGACGGCCGAGGCGCTGGCGCCGTTCCGCGTCCCTCAGCCCGCCAGGCCGCAGGGCGATCCGCAACCGCTGCCGTATTTGTGGGACGATGCCGACCAGCGCTCGGGCGCCTACGCCATCGAGCTGCAGGTGCACCTGAGCACGACGCGGATGCGCCAGGCCGGGCTCGCCGCGCACCGCCTCAGCCACGGCCATGCGCATCACATGTATTGGACCGTCGCCCAGCTGGTGACGCACCACAGCTGCGGCGGCTGCAACCTCAACGCCGGCGACCTGTTCGGCACCGGCACGATATCCGCGCCCACGGATAACGGGCTCGGCAGCCTGATGGAGATCACGCAAGGCGGCACCAGGCCGGTGAGGCTACCCTCTGGCGAACAGCGCACCTTCCTGGAGGATGGGGATGAGGTCACCTTCTCCGCACACGCCTCGGCGCCCGGTTACGTCTCCATCGGCTTCGGCGCCTGCCGCGCGGTGGTGGAACCGGCTTCAGTCCGTGCCTGACCGAGTGTCGCTTGTTGCGACAGTCCTCATCGCTGCTTCGACACGCAAGCAAGCAGTTTTTTGAAAAAAAGAACCAAAAAACTTTTGTTCCCTGGTGCGCGCGCCGCAGAAACTTCGCGATAGCAAACCAAAAGTCTTTTGCTTCTTTTTCTCAGAAAAGAAGGCCTTGCTTGCCTTGCCGGACGTCGAAGGGTGAGCGTCCAGGGCCGCTGGTATCATACCAGCCGGCCTTGATGCTGACTCACAAAAAGCAAGCAGTTTTGA
>CAXUIR010000115.1:0-7207 GCA_964251005.1 uncultured Acetobacteraceae bacterium
TCCGAACACTACGGCATGGTCACGCGGGTGGCTCGCTACCACAACGTTTACGGTCCGAACGGCACCTATGACGGTGGCCGCGAAAAGGCGCCGTCGGCCATCTGCCGCAAGGTGATCGAGGCCAAGCTGTCCGGCCGCCACACGGTCGAGATCTGGGGCGACGGCGAACAAACACGCAGCTTCATGTACATCGACGACTGCGTGCAAGGTTCGCAGCGTCTGATGGCCAGCGGCGTCGAGCAGCCGATCAACATCGGCAGCAGCGAGCTCGTCTCGATCAACCAGCTCGTCAGCATCGTCGAGGACATCGCCGGCATCACCTGCCGGCGCGAGTACAAGCTGGACGCACCGAAGGGCGTCCGCGGCCGCAACAGCGACAACACGCTGATCCAGGAGGTGCTTGGCTGGCAGCCGAGCATCTCGCTGCGTAGCGGGCTGGAGCGCACGTATGCCTGGATCTACGATTCGATGATGGCCGGCACGCCGGTAGAGCGCGAGCTGGCGGCGGATTAAGCAAGCAAGCGGTTCTTTTTTGAAAAAAAGAACCAAAAAACTTTTGCTTCCGCTGTCGCGCGCTCACCGGAAAGAACCGCGACAGCGAAGACGAAAGCTTTTTGCTTCTTTTTCTCGAAAAAGAAGGCCTTGCTTTCCTATCAGGAGAAAACCATGACCCCCCGTGTAAACGTGCTCGGCATCGGCGTGAGCGCCGTCAACATGGACCAGGCCCTGGCACAGCTGAAAACCTGGATCGACCAGCGGACGCGCGCCTACGTCTGCGTCACCGGCGTGCACGGCGTCATGGAAAGCCGGCGCTCGTCCGCGCTGCAGGCCATCCACAACAACGCCGGTTTGGTGGTGCCGGACGGCATGCCGCTGGTGTGGATGCTGAAGCTTGCAGGATGCGCCTCGGCGGACCGTGTCTGCGGCCCCGAGCTGATGCCGCGTTTCATCCGGGAATCGGTCTCCCGCGGTGACCGCCACTTCTTCTACGGCGGGTCGGAGGCGGCCATCGCCGCGTTACAGGACCGCGTGCGCGCGATGGCCCCGGGCGTGTGCATCGCTGGCGCGATCTCGCCGCCGTACCGGCCGCTGACGGACGCCGAAGACGAGGCAATGGTGGCCGCGATCAACGCCGCCCGGCCGGACATCGTCTGGGTCGGGCTCAGCACGCCCAAGCAGGAACGCTGGATGGCGGCGCATCGCGGCCGGTTGGACGCACCCGCTCTGGTGGGCGTGGGCGCCGCGTTCGACATGGAGGCCGGGCTGATCAAGCGGGCACCGGTGTTCCTGCGGCGCACCGGCTTCGAGTGGACGTACCGGCTGGTGAAGGAGCCGCGCCGGCTTTGGAAGCGCTATTTGTCGAGCAACCCGACATTCGTGTTGCTGGCTACGTTGCAGGCGGTCGGGGTTTATCGGCCGCCGTTGGTGACGTAAGGAAGCAAGCAGTCCTTTTTTGAAAAAAAGGACGCCCGCGCCTGCATCAAGGAGAAGGACGCGGATGCAGGTGCACACGCTGGCAGAACCAGGCGTTGTCGCGGTGCAGGCCAGGAAGCAAAAGCTTTTTGCTTCTTTTTCTCGAAAAAGAAGCGCTTGCTTGCCTTACTTGCTCAACCCCTCCAGGTAACGCTCCGCGCAAACCACCGGACTGTACGTCTGCCGCACCCGCGCCACGTCGTTCGCCGCCAAACGCGCCGCGGTGCCAGCGCGCAGCACCTCCAAGATGTGCGACGCCCAGGCTGACGGAGTCTCGCCCGCCTCCACGGTGCGCCCCAGCCCGAGCGTCGTCTCCGGCAGCGCGGTCAGGTTCGTCGTCAGCACCGGCAGCCCGAAGCCCAGCGCTTCGACCGGCGGCATGCCGAATCCCTCGAACACCGAGGGGAACGCGAACAGCGCCGCGTGGCGGTACCAGCGCCCGAGCGCCGCGTCGTCCAGGTAGCCGGTGAGCTTCACCCGCCCGGCCAGGCCAAGGTCGTCGATCAGCGTCCGCAAGCCCACCTTCGCGCCGCCTACGCCGCGCAGCCCGTCGTAATCCTGGCCGCAGAGCACGAGCTGAACCTCGCTGTCGCGCCGCGCTACTTCGGCAAAGCCGCGGATCAGCGTGGCGAGGTTCTTGTGCGGATATTGCGCGGCGACCGACAGGACGTAGGGCCGCTCGCACGGCGGCGTCTCCCCCGGCTCGCCGGTGCCGAAGCGCGACCACGAGATCGGGTTGGGTGCCACGATCAGCTTGCTCGCGTGGCGCTCGCCAAAGGCGCGCAGCACGTCCCGTCTGACGAAGTCGGAGATGACGAAGATGCGGTCTGCGCGGCGCACGGCGAACTCCTGCGCGGCACGCAGCCACGCCCGCTTCTTGGCTGTGAAGTAGCTGGGGAAGTGCCGGTATTGCAGGTCGTGCAGCACCACGCCGGACCGCCCCAGGCGGGCGGGCACCAGCGGCGGCAGGAAGTAGTTGGGGAACAGGATGGCGTCCGCGCGCAGCGAGCGCTGCAAGCAGGCGCGCTGTTCGTCCAGGAAGCGCGGCCCGCGCCCGCCGGTCTCTTGTAGATGCAGACACCGCGAATCCTCGATCTCGTCGCGGAAGCCGGTGGCGAGGTTGTTGCGTTCTGCGCACAGCACCGTCGTCGCCACGTCGAGTCCGGACAAGCCGCGCACCAAATTGTAGAGCATCTGCTCGGCGCCGCCGACGCGCCCCGCGTAGACGAAATGTGCCGCAACCAGCAGCCGGAAATCCGCGGCGACGGCCTGCGCGTCAGGAGCGGCCTGAGCAAGATGCGTGTCCATGCGCGCAAACCTAGCCGCGCGCGAAGCGGTACGGTCCGGCAATACGGTATCGCGCACCTAGCCGGAATAGTCGTTCCAGCCGCCACGCCCGCATCTTACGTTGCGCCGCATACAACAGACGAAAGACGGTACGCTGGTGATCGAGCATCTCGACTCGCTGCAAGACGAAAGTGTCCTGCAGGCCGACGTTTGCATCGTCGGCGCGGGCGCCGCGGGCCTGCTCATCGCCCGGTCGCTCGCTCGGACCGGCGCCCACATCGTGCTGCTGGAGAGCGGCGGCTGGGCGGCGGACCACCCGACAAGCCAGCTCTCGGACGGCCACAGCGCGCCGGGCACGTTCCGCGGCCTGCAGGCCGGGCGGTCCCGCGTGTTCGGCGGCACCACCACGCTGTGGGGCGGCCAGTGCATCCGGCTCGACCCGATCGACTTCGAACGCCGCGCCTGGGTGCCGGATAGCGGCTGGCCGATCACGTACGACGACCTGGTGCCGCACTACGTAGCGGCCGAGGCGGCGCTGGAGATCACCGAAGCCGACAGGCGGGTGCCGGCGTGGACGCGCTTCGGCGTGCAGCAGATCGCCTTGGACCCGGCCGCCCTGCATACCGTGCACGGCGTGTTCATCCGCCGCCCGGACCTCGGGCGTCGTTTCCGCGACGAACTGCGTGCAGCCCCGCGCGTGCGCGTGCTGCTGCACGCCACCGCACAGCATCTGCGCACGGACCCCTACGGCACGGCGATCTGTGAGGTGGATGTGGCCAGCCTGAGTGGCCGGCGCGCCAGCGTGCGGGCCCGCCGCGTGGTTCTGTGCGCTGGCGCCATCGAGAACGCGCGCCTTCTGCTGCTGTCGGACTCGGCCAACGCGGCCGGTCTGGGCAACACGCTCGGCCTGGTCGGCCGCTACCTGCAGGACCACCCGTGCGGCCGCACCGCCACGGTGCACACCGCCGCGCCGCGCGTGCTGCAGGACCACTGGAACATGCTGTACGGCTCGGCGGCGCGCTACATGCCGAAGCTCGCTCTGGCGGAAGTGGCCCAGCGCAGCGAGGGGCTGCTCAACTGCGTCGGCCGTCTGTCCTACGACTACGACGAGACGGACGGCACGCGGGCGCTGCTGGGACTGCTGGCGGAATGGCGGGGGGAGCGCCGGCCGCGCGCCCTGGCCGCCCGGCTCGGCCACGCCGCGTCCGGCCTCCCGGACATCACCCGCAGCTTCTGGCGGGTCCGTGCCCGTGGCCTCTCGCCGGCGCCGAAACCCCGCCAGATAAGCCTGGAGGTGTTCAGTGAGCAAACGCCGAACCCCGACAGCCGCGTCACGCTGACCGGCGCCACGGACGTGTTCGGGCTTCGCCAGGTGCACGTCGACTGGCGGCTGGACAGCCTGACCGCGCGCACCCTGGCCGGCTTCACCCGCCTGGTCGGGCGCGAGTTCGAACGGCTCGGCCTGGGCCGGCTGGACGCGGCGCCCTGGCTGGACGATGCGCTGCCGTGCCGGTCCGCCATCGTCGACTCGTACCATCCCGCCGGTACCGCCCGCATGTCTGCCGATCCCGCTACCGGCGTGGTGGACAGGGACTGCCAGGTGTTCGGCGTGCGCGGCCTGTACGTCGCCGGCAGCGCGGTGTTCCCCACCTCTGGGGCCGCCAACCCGACCCTGACCATCGCGGCGATGGCCCTGCGCCTGGCGGACCACCTTCGGCAGGAGCTCGCCGAGGAGGCGCCGGCCGCCCGGCCACAGGCGGCGCTGCAAGGCGCGCCGGCACCGGGACAGCTCGAACGGTCGCCGGCGTGAACGCGCCGGTGAAGGCGGAGGCTATGCTCCGGTTCGCGCCAGCCGACCGCTGGCCGGGCGCAGTACAAGGCCGGCTGCGCGCCGTGCTGTCCCGCCCGGCGGTGTTCGGCGGGTTGATGCCGTTGGTCACCATCCTCAACGCGCTGGTCGGCATGGCGCTGCCCAAGCTGATGCCGCCCAGCGAGTTCGGCACCTACGCCCTGGTGGTGACGCTGTTCCAGTACGGGCTGATCTTCGACCTCGGCGCCTCGCAGCTGGCGGACCGGATGATCCCCGCCTGCCTGGGACGCGGCCAGCCGAAGGATGCCGACCAAATCGGCCAGCAGCTGCTCTGGCTGCGCCTGGCGGTGGCCGCCATCACCCTTGCCGTGCTGGTGCCCGGCCTGTTCGCGGCGGCGTCGCTCGGCGCGCTGCCGTTCCAGCCGGGCATCGGTGCGCTCGCGGCGGCCGCCGGCATCGCCTACATGGTCTCGCTGGGTCCCGCCTGCCTCTACAGGGCGCAGGCGGCGCGGCGGGACTACGCGCTGTCGGTGGTGGTGCTGTCCGCCGGCCTGACGGTGGCGCGGCCCGGCGGGTTGCTGGCGGGCGGGATCGCCGGCTGCTTCGCCGCGCTGCTCGCCTGGTACGTCGGCTTCGCCCTGCTGTTCCACGCCCGGCTCGCCCCGCGCGTGGCCCTGGTGCCCTCCGCATCCCGGGGTGCGGCGCTGCTGCTGCGCGGGCTGCCGTTCTTCGCAACCTCGATCATCTGGGCGTTCTACGTGACCGGCAACCGCTGGTTCGCCGCCGGACTGCTGCCGCGCGACGCCTTCGGCCAGTTCGCCTTCGCCGCCAACATCTTCTCGCTGCTGGTGGGGGCTGCGGGCGGCTTCAGCGCGCTGTACTACCCCCGCCTGTCGCAGGGCATCGCCAGCGGCGGCGCCTACGCGCTGTCCGGCCGGCTAGGGCGGGACTGCGGCAGGCTCGTCGTCGGCCTGGCGATGCTGATGGCGGCGGGCATCGTGCTGGCCGGCTGGCTGGTGGGCCTGGCCTACCCGCAGTACCGGCTCGGCGTGCCCACCGCGCGGATCATGCTGGTCGCCGTGCCGCCGCTGGTGCTGGCCTCCTGGCTGATGCCCGTCTCGCTGTCCAACGGCCACAAGCCCTGGATCGACGGCCTCGTCGTCTTTCCGCTGGCCACCCTCCTGCTCGGCGTCTCGGAGCGGCGGCTGTTCGGCGTGGCCGGCAGCGAGGGGGCGGCGTGGGCCTCCACCGTCAGCGCGCTGCCGCTGGTCGCTATGCAGCTCGGCGTGCTGTGCCACGCCCGCATCCTGCGCGCCCGCCACGCGGCGGCGCTGCTGGCGGCGACCGTCATGGCCAGCGCGGCTCTGGCGGCGCTGGCCGTGCTGGTGGCGACGTGAGGACGCCCGTGCCGGCGCGGCGCGTGGCGGTGACCGGCGCCGGCGGCTTCGTCGGCCGCCGCCTCGCCGAGATGCTGGAACTCACCCGCCGGAACCCACCGCTGGACGACGCGCCCAGGCTGGCCGCCGCCCTGTCCGGCTGCGCCGCCTTAGTGCACTGCGCGTTCGACGCCTACGACGAGGCCGCCAATTTGCGCATGGCGGAGACGCTCGGCCACGTGTGCGCGGCGTCCGGCATCAGGCTCGTCCACCTCAGCACCGCGGCGGTCTACGAGCCGCTACCCGACGGCGTGCTGACCGAAGACGCTCCCACCGACGCGCCAGGCACCCCCTACAAGGCGGGCAAGCTGGCCATCGAGCGCCGCCTGCTGAACCTGGTGGCCGCGCGCGGGCTCGACCTCGTCGTCCTGCAGCCCACCATCGTCTACGGCCCTGCCGGCGGCGCCTGGACCGACAGCCCGGTGCGCGAGCTGCTGACCGGCGAGGTGTGGCTGCCGGACGCGGGGCGCGGCCTGTGCAACGCCGTGCACGTCGACGACGTCTGCCGCGCCGCGATGGCCGCCTGCACGGCCGAGCTGGCGTCCGGCGAGCGCCTGCTGATCAGCGGCCCTGCCCCGGTCACCTGGGCGGCGTTCCTCGGCGCCTACCAGTCGATGCTCGGCACGAACTCGCTGCGCTTCGAGCCGCCGGGCCGCAGCTTCGATGCAGCGCCCGCCATGCAGACGCCGCCGGCGTCCCGGCAGCGGGTCAAGCAAATGTTGCTCGGCCGGCTCGGCGCGGCGGGGCGTAGCCGGGTGAACTTCATGGTGCAGCATTTGCGCTCAAGGCTGCTCGGCCGGAAGGCGCTGCGTGCAGAAGGCGCCAAACGCGCGCTGTACGAGGCGCGGTGCCGGGTTGACACGGCGAAGGCGGCGCGGCTGCTGGGTTTCTTCCCCGACATCAACCTTGGGGCGGGTATGGCGGCGACGCTTGGTTACGTCATTGGAACTTATGGCAAGCAGGCAAGCAGTCCTTTTTTGAAAAGGACCAAAAAACTTTCGCTCTCTGACGCTGCTGAAACGCGAGGGATGACGCCTGACACGTGACAGCGATTGCACCGGCCTGGAGATTGCCTGTTCCGAGCAAGCAAGGCCTTCTTTTTCAAAAAAAGAAGCAAAGACTTTTGTCTCCGTTGTCGCGGACTTCTCCGGAGAGCGCGCGACAGCGGAGTCAAAAGTTTTTTGGTTCTTTTTTTCAAAAA
>CAXUIR010000116.1:0-7196 GCA_964251005.1 uncultured Acetobacteraceae bacterium
AGGTGCGCGCGTACCTGCTCGACGATCTGCCAGCCTATCGTGTGCACCGGGTTCATCGCGCTCATCGGGTCCTGGAAGATCATCGCGATCTCGCGCCCGCGAAAGCGCCGCAGCGCGCGCGCCGGCAGCCCGGCCAGCTCCTGCCCGCGGTAGCGGATGGAGCCGGAGACGATCGCGTTGGGGTCGCTGATCAGCCCGAGTGCGGACATCATGGTCAGCGTTTTGCCGGATCCGGATTCGCCAACCAGGCCCACGATCTCGCCTGCCGCCACGCTGAAGGACACGCGGTCGACCGCGCGCACCACGCCGGCGCGGGTGCGAAAGTCGATGCAAAGGTCGCGCACGTCGAGCAGGCTGTCAGACATGGTGCAGGCCACGCAGCCAGAGAAGCAAGGCAAGCAGTTCTTTTTTGAAAAAAAGAACCAAAAAACTTTTGTTCCCTTGGGCGCGCGCTGAAGGAAACGCCGCGACAGCCGTACTAAAAGTCTTTTGCTTCTTTTCTTCAGAAAAGAAGGCCTTGCTTTCCTTTCTGGCCGCCGAGACCGCGCGCACCGGCGTGCGAAGGTTCTGCGCCGGGTCACCCACGGCGGTGACGCACCCGCGGGTCCAGCGCCGCGTAGGCGACGTCCACAGCGGCGTTGGCGGCGACGACGAAAAACGATGCGTACAACACCGTCGCCATGATCACCGGCAGGTCGAGGTTCTGCAGCGCGTCGTAGGTGAGCTTGCCCACGCCCTGCAGGCCGAACACCACCTCGGTCAGCAGCGCACCGCCGCCGACCAGCGCGCCGAAATCCAGGCCGAACAGCGAGACGAACGTCACCAGCGACGTGCGCAGCGCGTGGTGCACCAGGATGCGTGTTTCGGATAACCCTTTGGCGCGCGCGGTGCGGACGAAATCCTCCTGGTAGGCCTCGATAAGGCTGGCGCGCAGCACGCGGCCGTAGATGCCCATGTAGAGCAGCGAGAGTACCGCCCACGGGATCAGCATGGTCTTGAACCACAGCACCGCGTCTTCGGTGAGCGGCGTGTAGCCGAGCGGCGGCACCCAGGCGAACAGCCAGCTTTCGTGCATGCGGCTTTGCGTCAGCAGGTTTGCCATCTCGCCCACCCAGAACACCGGCATCGAGACGCCGACCAGCCCGGCCACCATCAGCGCGCGGTCCGTCAGTCGGCCTTGCGTGAGTGCGGCGGAGATGCCGATGGCGAGCCCGCCCAGCACCCACAGCACGGCGGCGCCTATCACCAGCGACAACGTGACCGGTGTGCCCTCGATGATTTCGGGAATCACCTGCTCGCCGCGGTTGACGAAGCTGGTGAGGTCGCGGGTGACGAGCAGCCGCTTCATCATCAGCGCGTACTGCACCGGAACGGGACGGTCGAAGCCGAAATCGTGCCGCACGGCGGCGAGCACTTCGGGTGTCGCGTTGCGGCCGGCGATGCGTGCGGCGGGGTCGGCGCCAGGGGTCGCGAAGAAGATCAGGAAGACGAGGACGCTGATGCCGAACATGACGAAGAGCATCTGGGCGAGGCGGGCAAGCAGCAAAGAAAGCGCTTCTTTTTTGAAAAAAAGAAGCAAAAAACTTTTGTGCGGCTGTCGCGGACCGTTCAACGAGGCGCACTCAGCTTCATGCGAGTCGAGAGACTTTCTACACGGCGCGCCCAAGTGACAAAAGTTTTTTGGTTCTTTTTTTCAAAAAAGAACTGCTTGCTTTCTCTCACCCTTGCACCCGCAACTTCGCCCGCGGATCCAGCGCATCCCGCAATCCATCCCCCAGCACGTTCAACGCCAGCACCGTCACCACGATCGCCACGCCCGGTGCGACCGCCACCAGCGGCCGCACGTAGATCAGCGTCTGCCCGTCGGCGATGATCGTGCCCCAGCTCGCCGCCGGCGGCTGCACGCCGATCTGCAGGAAAGACAGCGCGCTCTCCGTCAGCAAATTCAGCGCCATGATCAGCGGCGCGAACACGATCAGCGTGCTCGCCACGTTCGGCAGAATGTCCACCAGCACGATGCGCCGCTGCGGCACGCCCAACGCCACCGCCGCCAGCACGAAGTCGCTTTGCGCGAGCGCCATCACCTGGCCGCGCACCGGCCGTGCCGCGTAGGGCACGTAGACGATGCCGATGATCAGGATCGGCAGCGCCAGGCTGTCGGCCTCCAGCGTGAACGG
Source organism: uncultured Acetobacteraceae bacterium (assembly GCA_964251005.1). GTDB lineage: Bacteria > Pseudomonadota > Alphaproteobacteria > Acetobacterales > Acetobacteraceae > BOG-908. Next base: position 2,178 of record CAXUIR010000116.1, read on the forward strand.
CCCGACGCGCAGCCCCTGGCTGATCAGCACCACGGACAACGAGATCGCCAGCAGGTACACCGGAAAAGCCCAGAGTATGTCCAGCACGCGCGAGAGCACCTGGTCCACCCAGCCCCCCAACGTGCCGGCGAGGATGCCCACGCACGCCGCCAGCACCAGGCAGATTACCGTGGCAGTCCCCGCGATCAGCAGCGAGTTGCGGCCGCCGTATAGCAGCCGTGCCGCCACGTCGCGCCCCTGTCCGTCGGCGCCGAGAAAGTAGGCGCTGTGCCAGGTCGCACCGATCGGCGCCGAGCCGAGGTGCAGCGGGTTGTCGGCCGGCTGCAATATGTCGAGCGTGCGGCCGCCGATCGTCACGCTGCCGTCGAGGTTGGGGCGGAACGGATCTGTGTGTGCAACGGCGCGTGCGTAAAGCGGTGCGAGCGCGCAGGCGACCACGATCAGGACGAGCACGCAGGCGGAGGCGAGTGCTGCGCGGTCGGTGCGCAGGCGGCGCCAGGCGACTGACCAGGGGCCGCCGTCGGTCAGCAAGGCAAGCGGTTCTTTTTTGAAAGAAAGAACCAAAAAACTTTTGTCTCCGCTGTCGCGCCGTGTGGGAAAGTCCGCGACAGCCGTGACAAAAGTCTTTTTGCTTCTTTTTCTTCAGAAAAAGAAGGCCTTGCTTTCTTCACTGCACCCAAACCTGCGAGAAGATCATGTGAAACAAAGGGCTGAACCGAAAATGCCCAACGCGCGCCGACACCAGGTCCAGGTAGTTGATCTGGAACAACGTGGTGCTCGGCGCACGCGCGGTCACGTCACGGTCGATGCCCTCCCACAAATGCGCCGCCTGTGCGGGGTCGCTCAGCTCTTCCGTCATCGCCTGCTGCATGCGCGCGTCGACCGCAGGGTCGCAGAAGCCGCTCATGTTCATCGACGCGTCCGAGCCCGGGTGGAAGCCCGCGCAGGAGAACAGCACCTGCAGGAAGTCCGACGGTGCCGGGTAGTCCATGAACCAGTTGGCCAGCCCGATCTGCACGTGGTTGCTGCTGTTTTCCATGTATGGGTCGCGGATGTTGAACGACACGGTTCGCAGCCGCGCGTCGTAGCCGATGTCCTGCAGAACGCTTTGCAGGTAGATGCCCATGCTGCGCTCCACGTCGCGGTCCGACGCGATCAGCGTCACGCGCATGCCGCGCGTGCCGGACGCCGCCACCAGCGCGCGGGCGCGGTCCAGGTCCGGCGCGGCCCAGTCACGCCCCGGGTTTTTCGTGAACGGGCAGGTAGGGGCGGAGCCGGGCATGCCGTCCGGCAGCAGGTGGCACAAAGGCGTGCCGAGCGCCGGGCCGCCGTAGAGGTTCACCACCACGCGGCGGTTGATCGCCATCGCCATCGCCTGCCTGGCGCGCACATCGTCGAACGGCGCCAGGTGGGTGTTCATCATCAGGTAGTAGTAGCCGAGCATCGGGTGGATGTGGACGAGGCCCGGGTAGCTTCTGCCGAGCTCAGCCAGGCGGTCCAGCGGCGGCGGGTCGGCGATCCAGTCCAGCGTCCCGTTCTCCACCGCGCTGATTTCGGCTTCGGTCTGCAGCCCGTAGCGGAACTCGATGCGGTCGGGGTAGCCGTCCGGCTGGGCGTCCGCACTCCACTGGCGAAAGTAGGGGTTGCGCACCAGCACCATGCCTCGGACGGAGCTGTCGCTTTGGATCACGTAGGGGCCGGTCGCCGCCGGCGGCGTGGTGCCGAGGTCGTGGTCGGGCGTGTCGGCGGGCAGGATGCTGGCGAACGGCAGGGCGATCTTCTGCAGGAACTCTGCATCCGGCCGGGTGAGGTGGATGGTGACGCTGCGCACGGCCGCGTCCGCCACCACCCCGCCCTGCAGCATGCAGCCGGCCGGGTGCGCCAGGCAGGCATCGGCGCCGACGATGATGTTGTACCAGCTGCCCACGTTCGGTCCGGAGACGCGGAACATGCGGCGGAAAGTGGCGGCGACGTCCTCCCCCCCCAAGGCGCGGCCGTCGGAGAAGCGGATACCCTGGCGCAGGCGGAAGACGTAGGTGCGGCCGCCGTCGCGCACCTCCGGCATCGCCTCGGCCAGATCCGGCACCAGCGCCAGGCCGTCCGCCCCCTCTGCCTTGCGGAAGCTGACCAGCTGGTCCTGCGTCACGTAGAGCGTCTGCCAGACGAAGGTGTCGTAGCTGATCTGCGGGTCGATGGTGCCGGACGCCTGGGCGGCGCTAAGCCGCAGCACGCCGCCGCGGTGGTCGTCGCCAAGAGCGCCTACGGTGGCCGCTGCCCGGCCGCCGGCGAGGGACGACGCGGCAAGGCAGAGCAACACTGCGATCTTTCGTCGAACCATGCTCATTCTGCAGAGTAGACGCAAACCGCGTGCCGGAAGAAGCCGTCGCCGCACGCGCGCACGGTTGCGGCTGCCTGCACGCGCGCACGGTTGCGGCTACCTGCACGCGCGCACGATGGCGGCTGGCCGCACACGCGCACGATCGCGGCTGGCCGAAGACGTGCACGATGGCGGCTGGCCGCACGCGCGCACGGTCGCGGCCGGCTGCACGTGTGCGCGGTTGCCCCAGGCCGGCAGATGGAGTACCGCCCGCACGTTATGGATGCCATCACCGAGCTGCCGCTGCCACGGCTGCATACCGCGACGCTGGACATCGGCTCCGAGGTCACACGCGACCAGCGCGACAGGCTGGCCTTCGCCGACCTCACCGAAGGGTTTCGCCTGTGGCGGCTGGGGGCCACGCTCGGCTGGCTGGACATCAAGCTGAAGTATCGCGGCTCGCTGCTGGGGCCGTTCTGGCTGACCATCTCCACCGGCGTGATGGTGGCGGCCATGGGCGGGCTGTACAGCGTGCTGTTCCACATGGACCTGCACAGCTATCTGCCGTTCCTCGCACTCTCCCTGGTGCTGTGGAACGCGCTGGGCGGCCTGGTGGGCGACGCCTGCACCACCTTCACCCAGTCGGAAGGCACCATCCGCTCGCTGCGCATGCCGTTCTTCGTGCACGCGGTCAGGGTCGTGGTGCGCACGGTGATCTCGTTCATGCACAACGTGCCGGTATTGGTGGCGGTGTTCGCCATCTTCTCGGTGTGGCCGGGCGCGGTTGCGGCGCTGAGCCTGCCGGGGCTGGTGCTGTGGGTGGTCGACGCGTTTGCCGCTTGCATGCTGCTGGGCGGGTTCTGCGCCCGCTTCCGCGACATCCCGCCAATCGTGGGCAGCGTCATGCAGATCGCCTTTTTCGTCACGCCCATCGTCTGGCGGCCCGAACAACTGGGCGAGCGCGGCTGGTGGCTGCCGTGGAACCCGTTCGACGCGCTGCTGGAGGTGGTGCGTGCGCCGCTGCTGGGCCACGCCGCGTCCATGCAGGCATGGTCCCTGGCCACCATCGACAGCCTGGTGTTCTGCGCGCTCGCCTGGGTGTTCTTCGCCAAGGTGCGCACGCGCATCGCCTACTGGATGTAGGGCGAGCTGCCATGGCACACATCCGCGCCGACGGCGTCTCGGTCGATTTCCCGCTCTATCACGGCAGCGCGCGCAGCCTGAAGAAGACGGTGCTGGCGGCCGCCTCCGGCCGGCTGGGCGAGGACAAGCGGCAGCGCATGGTGGTGCAGGCGCTGCGCGGCATCGACTTCGACCTGCGCAGCGGCGACCGCCTGGGCCTGGTCGGCACCAACGGGTCCGGCAAGACCACGCTGCTGCGCACCATCGCCGGCATCTACGAACCCACCGTCGGGCGCATCCGCGTGGAGGGCAGCCTGAACGCGCTGCTGGACCCGCAACTGGGCATGAACCCGGAACTGACCGGCCGCGAGAACATCCTGCTGCGCGGCCTCTACAACGGGTTCTCACCGGGGCAGGTGCGCGCCACCGAACACGACGTGCAGGAGTTCGCCGAGTTGGGCGAGTTCCTGGATTTGCCGGTGCGCTTCTACAGCACCGGCATGGTGGTGCGCCTGGCGTTCGGCCTGGCCACCTGCATCCGCCCGCAGGTGCTGCTGATGGACGAGTGGTTCCTGGCCGGCGACGCGAACTTCCTGGCCAAGGCGCGCGTGCGGCTGGAAAGCGTGGTGCGCGGGGCGGAGATCCTGGTGCTCTCGTCCCACCAGACGGCAGCCGTGCTCGAATGGTGCACGCGGGTGATGTGGCTGGACCACGGCCGCATCGTCATGGACGGCCCGGCCGAACGGGTGATGCAAGCGTATTTGAGCGGCACGGCACCCTCTGCCGCGCAACTGGCCGAGGCGGCGCTCTCCACGGCCGAGACGAAGGTGCGCGAGGACGTGGCGGCGCACACGGAGTAAGGCAAAGGCAAGCGGTTCTTTTTCGAAAAAAAGAACCAAAAAACTTTTGTCTCCGTTGATGTAGCGTGGGGGAAGCGTCTCGTTTCAGCTGTCCGCGACAGCAGGCGCAAAAGCTTTTTGCTTCTTTTTCTCGAAAAAGAAGTCTTGCTTTCTTTTGCTCAGTCCCGCTTGCGCCGAAACGCATCGAGGCTGACCACCTGCGGCGTGCCGTCCGCCGGCGGTTCGTCGTCGCTTTTCGCCGGCAGCTGAGGCTCCGGCAGCGCGGCGGGCGCCGGCACTGCCACGTGGAAGCGCAGCCCATATTGCACGTGGGGATCGACGAACGCGGTGACGGCGGCCAACGGGATGGTCAGTGGCGAGAGCACCCCGCCGAAGGACAGCTGCACGCCGAACACCCCGGCCGGCTCGTCCACGTAAAGCTTCTCGAACTGGTGCTGCAGGACGATGGTCATCTCGACCGGGTATTTCTGCTTCAGGCGCGGCGGGATGGCCACGCCGGGATAGTCGGTGCGGAAAGTGATGTAGAAGTGATGCTCGCCGGGCAGGCCTTCGGTCACGGCGTGGGAGAGCGCGCGGGCGACGACGCCGCGCAGTGCATCCTCCATCCAGGAATCGTAGGGCAACAGGCTGTCGGGGGTGCCGCCTGCGCCGTCTTGGGTGTCGGTGTCGTCTTCCATCGTCCAGGCTCCCGGAAGGTGCATGCATAGCGCGCGGGTGGGT